>JAEZKY010000133.1 GCA_023435985.1 Bacillota bacterium
CTCCGTTGTCTGTCCTATTCCATCGCTTGAAGTAGTGGTACTCTTTTGCTCACATCCTGCCAGCATAAAAACAGATAATACTACTGACATTGCTGCTAATAATTTTCTAAATTTCATTGTTTATACCTCCAATTAATTATTTTGTATGTACAATCAGTATGAGATCCTCTAGATAAACTTTATCCATGATAATCAGTATGTTAAATCTTATATGTAAATTAAAATTCAAATCATTCTAATGAAGATCAATATGTTTATAATTGTCAGCAATGAAACTTATATTTGATGTATATATTGTAATAATGATTCTACATTTTAAAAAATCCCACTTCAACTTAGCGCAGGCTGTTCCTGAAAGGCATAAATTGTACTTTATAAATTGTTAATTGCAAAAAATATATATCTAAAAAAATATAGTTTGCATTCACAATTCTACATTTATAAAAAAAGTTACTAAACATTTTTCTAGAATGTTTAATAACCTCATTGCTATTTTACATCAGTATAATATTTATGAAAATATTTTCCCTTTTTTAATATAATACCATTTTATTGTTTATATGTAAATATATGTTGAATTGATTTGTTTAAATATTATTTTTTTCTATAACAATTATATATTTTATAAAGCAAAAAAGGTTATTTCAAATATATAATCCATATTTGAAATAACCTCTTTTCATTAACTATATTTAATTTTATTTTAAGTTAAAACTATTTTTTACCTTCTACGTAAGCATCTTTAAAGTAAATAGTGTTCATTACAGACACTCTTGCACCTTTAACATAATCCTTTATTCCTATTACTCTAGTATAGTAATATAATGGAATAACTGGCATATCATCCATTAGCATATCTTCTGCTTCATGCATTAAATCAAATCTCTTCTGTGGATCTAATTCTTTCTTAGCATCTGCAATCTTAGCATCAAATGCTGGATTACTGTATCCAGGATCATTTTGATCTGAAGTTGATAAGAACATATCTAAGAATGTCATTGGATCTACATAATCAGCATTCCATCCATCTCTTGCAATTTCAAATTGCTTTTGAACTCTAGTTGTTAAGAATACTTTAAATTCTTGGCTTTGAAGTTCAGTATTGACACCAATCTTTTTCCACATATCTTGAATTGCTTGCATTATTTCTCCATGACCAGATTCTGGATTATAAAGAATTTGGAATGTTGGTAATCCTTGACCATCTGGGTATCCAGCTTCAGCTAATAATTTCTTAGCACCGTCTATGTCTGCAGTATTACCAAAGTAAGAAGTTTTATCAGTATAATCTTTTCCATCTGGACCTGTAATTCCTTTTCCTACCATACCATGAGCTGGAATTTGTCCACCCTTAGTAACATTATCAACAATTGATTGTCTGTCTATAGCAAGACTTAAAGCTTTTCTTACCTTTGGATCACTTAATGCTTTAGCAGCATTTGGATCTACCGCTTTTGCTTTATCTGAAACATTTATTGATAAGAAATATGTTGCTAAATTAGGGAATGACTTAGCACTTCCATCTTTTAAAGCTCCTTGTACATCAGATTTTGGCACTGTATCAACTACATCAAATTGACCTGATTTGTAACTTGCCCATGCTGATGTTTCTTCTGAAACGAATTTTATTGTTAACTTATCAAGTTTTACTTTATCTTTATCATAATAGTTATCATTCTTTTCTAATACTACTGAGTCTTTTATAGTGTAGTTTGTAATTTTGAAAGGTCCGTTTGAAACTAATGAACTTGCATCAGTTGCCCAATCTTTATTACTTTCAACAACTTTTTGGTCTACTGCAAAGTAGTATGGTTGTGATAACATTTCTAAGAAATATGGAGTTGGTGACTCTAAAGTAACTACTAATGTGTTATCATCAGTTGCCTTAACTCCAACTTGATCAGCAGTTGTACTTCCTTCATTGTATGCCTTACCATTCTTTAGATACCATAATGCATATGCATATTCAGCTGCTGTATCCTTATTTAACAATCTCTTCCATTCATATTCATAATCTTTAGCTGTAACAGGATCTCCATTTGACCATTTAAGATCTTTCTTTAAATGGAAAGTATATGTTAATTTGTCATCAGATATATCCCAGCTTTCTGCTTCTCCTGGAACTGCTTTTTCCTTATCGTCTAATTCAGTTAATCCTACGAAAGCATTTGATAAGATTGTCATTCCCATCGTATCTGTAGCTAAAGCTGGATCTAGTGTTCTTGGATCTCCTCCTAAATTGTATGTTATTTCTTGTTTGTCTGCAGTTGATGCTTTATCGCCACTTGTAGAGCCACCACAGCCTGCTAAAACTGTCATAGCAACAGTTGCTGTTAAAGCCACTGCACAAAGTTTTTTTACTTTGCTTATTTTCATTTATATTCCCCCTTGAAATTATTGATTATTTATAATATCTGTTTAAGTTATTATCTTACAAATTCCTCAACAGTATACTACTAAATTTAATTTATTTTTTATTTATTATAAATATTCAATTAAATTGATTAAAATATGTATTGTTAAAAAAATTCAGCACTTTTATTGCTGATTTCAATTACAAGAATAAGTTAAATTACCAATTTAAATATATATAATAATTCATTCATATATGCTGCAATAATTATCTTAAAATGCATACCCCTGTTGTATTAGCATATAAACTTAACTTTAATGCATAAATTTAATTGCAACATATATGGTATTTTCTTCAATCAACATTAACTATTGTATAAATGACATGCTACAAAATGTCCTGGTTCAACTTCCTTTAATTCCGGATCAATTTCAGAACAAATTGGTTTTGCATATCTACATCTACCCTTAAACCTACATCCTGGAGGTGGGTCTATTGGAGATGAAATATCTCCTTCTAACACTATTCTCTTATTATTTTTTGCAACCTGTGGATCTGGTATTGGCACTGCTGAAAGTAATGCCTGTGTATATGGATGAAGTCCTTTAGTATAAACTTTGTGACTTTCTCCCTTTTCCACCATTCTTCCAAGATACATAACTCCAATATGAGTTGATATATGTTTAACCATTGAAAGGTCATGCGCTATAAAAAGATACGTTAATCCTAGTTCCTCTTGAAGCTCTTCAAGCATATTTATTACTTGAGCTTGAATTGAAACATCAAGAGCTGATATTGGCTCATCACAAACTATTAATGATGGTTCTACAGCTAATGCTCTTGCTATACCTATTCTCTGTCTTTGCCCTCCTGAAAATTCATGGGGATATCTATTTATATGGTCACTTGCAAGTCCAACCTTTGATAAAAGACTTCTTATTCTTTCTGTTCTAGCTTCGCCTGTCAATAATTTATGAATATCAATAGCTTCTCCAATTATATCTCCAACAGTCATTCTTGGGTCTAAAGATGCATACGGATCTTGGAAGATCATCTGCATTTCTTTTCTAAGTGGAACCATTTCTTTAGCTGAATTTTTAGTTATGTCCTTTCCATTAAAGATTATTTGCCCAGACGTTGGTTCATAAAGCTTCAATATTGTTCTTCCTGTAGTTGTCTTACCACATCCAGATTCACCTACAAGCCCTAGAGTCTCTCCTTTATTAATTGTAAAAGAAACTCTATCTACAGCTTTAACAAAACTGTTTCCTTTAAATAAGCCCTTTTTTGCAGGAAAGTATTTACATAAGTCTTTAACTTCTAAAATCACATCTTTTTTACCTTCCACTACTTCATCCTCCTTATAGGTGATTCAACTTTTGGTGCATCCTCATGGCATAACCAGCATGCTGCTTGATGCTTTTCTCCTATTTCAAAAAGCGGAGGCTGCTTTTGAAGACATATCTTCATTGCATAATCACATCTAGCTGCAAATGGACACCCTACTGGTGGATTCAATAAGTCTGGTGGCTGACCTTCAATTGGAATAAGCTTTTCTTTAACATCTTCCTTAGGATTTGGCACACTTCTTAAAAGCCCCCATGTATAAGGATGTTTTCCTCTATAGAATATATCTTCAGTAGTTCCAGTTTCTACTATTATTCCACCATACATTACATTAATTCTACTACAAACATCTGCAACAACTCCTAAATCATGAGTTATTAAGATAATTGCAGTCTCAAGTTTTTCCTTTAAATCTTTCATTAAATCTAAAATTTGAGCTTGAATTGTAACATCTAATGCTGTTGTTGGCTCATCTGCAATAATTAGTTTTGGCTGACAAATTAAGCTCATTGCTATCATTGCTCTTTGTCTCATACCACCAGAAAATTCATGAGGATACTGTTTCATTCTCTTTTCTGGACTTGGTATTCCAACTAAATTAAGCATATTTATAGCTTCTTTTCTTGCTTCTGCTTTACTGATTTTTCTATGTTTTAATAAAGGTTCCATTAATTGGTCACCTATTGTATATACCGGGTTTAATGAAGTCATAGGATCTTGGAATATCATTCCTATATCATTACCTCTTATGGCTTCCATCTCAGATTCTTTAACGCTAGAAATATCCTTACTATCAAACATTATTTGTCCACCTGCAAGTTTTCCATTATCCGCGAGTAACCTCATAATTGACATCATAGTAACACTTTTACCACAGCCTGATTCTCCAACTATTCCTAATGTTTCTCCTTTTTCTAAGTAAAAAGATACACCTCTTACTGCCTGCACTTCACCAGCACCAGTTTTAAAGGAAGTTTTTAAGTCTTTTACTTCTAATAACTTTTCCATTATTCCTTCTTCCTCCTATCTTTTATTCTTAGGATCTAATGCATAACTTAATCCGTCACCAAAAAGGTTAAATGCTAATATTATTACACAAATAGTAACTGCTGGATAAATCAATTGAGTTGGATAAGTATAAATTACGTTCATAGCTTCATTGGCTAATGTTCCAAGAGACGCTCTAGGTGCTGCAATTCCAAGACCGATGAAGCTTAAAAATGCTTCGGTAAATACTGCTTGTGGAATTAATAAAGTTAGTGTAACCATTATTGAGCCAATGCAGTTTGGAATTAAATGTCTAAGTAAAATTCTAGTTTTTGATGCACCTAATGACTTGGCAGCAAGAACAAATTCCTGTTGCTTCAATTGAAGTATATCACCTCTTACTATTCTAGCCATATCAATCCAATAAGATATAGAAAGTGCTAATACAATTGTAAAAAGTCCGCTTCCACTTGCTCCTGGTTTACTTAAAATAGCCATTATTATTATTACATATATAGTTAGTGGAATTGCATATATAATATCAACTATTCTCATCATAACATTATCTACTTTTCCACCAAAAAAGCCGGCTATTCCACCATATAATACACCTATAACTAAATTTATGACTGCAGCTAATGCAGCAATAATTAGTGAATATCTTGCTCCATAAAAGTTTCTAACAAATAAATCTCTTCCTAAATTATCTGTACCAAACCAGTGCTCTGCTGAAACTTTTAAATTAGTTTGATTCAAATTATTAGCAGCATAATCATATTTAGATAACATTGGAATAAATATAGCTCCAAGCACTACAAGTACTATTACTATAAGTGATATGATTGCAAATTTATCTTTTTTGAGTCTCATCCAAGCATCTTTCCAATAACTTATACTTGGTCTAACTGTGACCTCAAGTTTCTTTTCTTCTTCGCTTAGAGGAGTGAATAAATCCTTCTGCACTTTTAATTCTGTTTCCATTTTTCTGTCCTCCCTAAACTTCTGCATCTTGTAGCTTTATTCTTGGATCAATTAGTACATATACCAAATCTACTAAAAATGCAAAAAATACTAACATTGTTCCATAAAATGCAGTTACTCCAAGTAACATAGTATAATCTCTATTTGTAACTGATTGCACGAATTCATTTCCAAGTCCTGGAATCGCAAAAATCTTTTCCACTATAAAACTTCCTGTTAGTATACTTGCTATAAGCGGCCCAACATAGGTAACTATTGGTATTAATGAATTTCGTAGTGCATGTTTAAATATAATCGTACTTTTACTTAAACCTTTAGCTTTTGCCGTTCTAATGTAATCAGCTTTTAATACATCAATTAACTTACTTCTTGTAAGTCTTGTAATAAATGATAAAGATGATGCTGATAGAGCTATACATGGCATAATGTAATTTTTCCAATCACTAAATCCTGTAGCTGGTAGCAATTGAAGCTGAACAGCTAAAACATATATTAAAACTGCTCCAATTACAAAGCTTGGTATGGTTGTACATAAAGTTGCTATGAATACAATCAACTTATCAGGCCATTTACCATTTTTAAGTGCAGCAAGAACTCCTAAGATTATCCCTCCTGCTACAGCCATTACCACTGCTATAATTCCAATTTGTGCCGATGCTGGGAAAGATTTAGATATAGTCTGCGATACTCCTCTTCCCATATAATTCATTGATTCACCAAAATCACCATGAACAAAATTTCCTAGATATGTTGTATATTGTTCTAGAACAGGCTTGTCCATTCCATACTTAGCCTCCATATTTGCCTTAACTTGTGGATTTAACTTTTCACCATCAAATGGACCTCCTGGCATAAGCCTCATTAGAAAAAACACTATTGTTACTATGGCCCATATTGTTATAAGGCTTATAAGAAATCTTTTCCCAATATATTTTAGCATATATTTCTCTCCTTCTTTTTCTTTATGTATAAATTAATTGAGTTTATTTATATATATTTTTCAACCTAAATTTCAAGAAACTTTTTCTCATTCTGGAAGCGCTTTCACGTATATTAAAAATATATAATATATTAATGGAGTCATCAAACGCCTTTTTAATTTGTTTAATAACTCCGTTGTTATTCTAATTGATCATTTTTTTAATTTTTTTACAATAAAATTTAACTATGTATTAACATAATACAATTATAATAATATTTTTATTTATTTATGTCAATATCTTATTTAAATTTAATAATTTGATAATTCTTCATATACTTCTACTATCTGCACTATCCCTATTATTCATATTATTTTGCTCTTGTTTTTATACAACTTTACTAAAAATTGTTAACTTTTTATAAGTAACTCATTACTTTTTTGTTATTCTTTTACATTGGTATTGCAATTTATAATTAATTCTCTTTATTGGCAGGCCGTGACCAATTACTGTTGAAAGCTAAAAAAAGTTCTGTTAACTAAATAATGAACAATAGCTGTTCATTATTAATTTATTCAATTCTTCTTAATATAGATTTAGTCAGCCTTTTATTATCCAAAAGCTTAATAATTTCCTTGTTCAAAAAGAGACATATGCAAATTCATCACATATGTCTTTTTGTACATTTATATTATTTATAATTTTGCTAATTATCTTCATCAAAATATAGTACTGATTCTGTTTCCCTGCAATATTTAACGCACATGCATTGTGCCAATTTTCTTGGACACTTATAGCATAAGCAAGTTAGATCTTTTCCATCACACTTTCCAGATTTTAATTCTGGACAATCTCCACAATTTACTCCATTTCCTGCTGGCATAATAACATCACTGCTCCTTTTTCCTATCCTAATTTAATATTTTAACCTAAAGTTCTCGAATGTCAAACTATGCAAGTAACAGGTTATGAGCATCAAGTGACAAATTAAGGTTTGTTTACCAGATTCCAACCCTATCCTCTGGCTTTATATACATGCCATCCTTCTCTGTAATTCCATATGTGTCATAGAATTTTTGAAATTGAGCTAATACCGCATTTACTCTAACCTTATTAGGCGAATGAACATCCACCTTTAATGCATACTCTGCATATTCCTTGGTTGTTATTTGACGCCAAGTAACAGCATAACTTTCAAAAAATGTTTTATAATCAGGCTTGTCCATTCCAGCTAATATATCTAATAAACAAGATGCTCCTCCAAGGTCTGCAATATTTTCCCCAGCAGTAATACTTCCATCAAGCTTTTCGCCTGGTAGTGCTTCAATTTGACTATAAAAATTCACTACCTTTTGAGTTCTTTTAGTGAATTCCTTATAATCTTCATCAGTCCACCAATTCTTCAAATTTCCATCTGCATCATATTGAGCTCCAGTATTATCAAAAGCATGACTTATCTCATGTCCTATAATTACACCAATTCCACCTAAGTTTGTTTCTTTAGATGCATTAGGATCATAAAAATGACCTTGAATTATTCCGCCTGGTATAATAATTGCATTTTCAGTTGGTCCATAAAACGCATTAACTGTTTGAGGCTTGAAATCATCATTCTTATCTACTGGTTGATTTATCTTATTAAATTTCTCATCCTGTGCAGAAACCCTTAGTGCTATTGCATTATCAAAAAGCGAGCCGCCTTCTTCATAAGATTTAATATCTATCTTTGAATAATCAACCCACTTATTTGGGTATCCTATTCTTATATTTAATTTGTCAAGTTTATCAATTGCATTCTTTTTGGTTGCTTCACTCATCCAATCAAGATTATTTATTCGCTTCTTATAAACATTTACTACTTCTTTAACCATGCTTTCTACATCTTCTTTGGTCTTTTGTGAAACATATCTTTCTGCATAAATCTTTCCTATAGCCATGCCCATCATAGAGTTTACATTGCTGACAGCATCATCTTCTTTTGGCGTAGCTCCACTTATTCCAAGCAATTCATTTGCATAATCTTTATTTACATTTTCAAAGTCTTCACTTAAATAATCTGAAGCATTAACCAAATTTACAATTTCCATATAATTTTTTATAAGAGGTAGATTTTCCTGAGTATACATATCATTAAATGCCTTTAACCATTTTGGATCCTCTAAAATTATTTTATTGGCTTTATCTACTCCTAAATCTTTCATAACAACAGGTAAATTTAAATTTGGTGCTAAATTATTCAATTCACTTAATGTATATTCATTATAAATAGTGTCAATTAAGTTTGTACTTGCAGCCTTTTCTTGTCTTCCCATAATATTTTCAGCTATCATTCCTTCAAACTTAAACATGTTATCAACTTTTGTTTTTGCTTCTTCCTGCGAATATCCGCTGAGCACTAAAAGCTTATTATAATAGTCTTCTGTGAGTTTCTTAGTTTTAGCTGTAATCTCAGTAGGCTTAGTGTATTCATCTGAATCTCCTAAACTAAGCACTGTAGAATCTATATATAATATATTAGTTGAAACATTCTTGATGTCTCTCTCTACGGAAAACTGTATTGTTGAATTCATTATTTTCTTATCACTCCACAATTTTGTGATATCATCAATTGTTTGTGCCTCTTTAATTTCATCTAAAATGTTTTTAACAGGCTTTATGCCTTCTGTATTTCTTGCTTCCACATTCAGAGTATTATTATATAAATTTATTATTTTCTTTTCATCGCTATTTTCATCATATTGATTTTTATTAGCTATCAATCCATTTATTATGTCTTTTATTTGACCTTGAACTTTATCATTAACATCCTCAAAAGTAGATTCAGTTGATTTACCTTGTTCGATCTTTGCAGAATTAAGCCAGGTATTGTTTATTGCATCGTAGAAATCATCTTGTAGCCTGATTTCTTGATTCTTATCTGCAGCATTCGTTTCGTCTGCCATCGCAACAGTAGTATGTGAAGATAAAGACATCATTAGCGTGAATATCAATATGCTTGCTGCTGCACTTAATTTCTTTATTTTTTTCATTGTTAGACTCCTTCCAGCATAGCCTCTAATAGTTAGATACATAAAAGAAAATAACAAATCCAAAATCCCAGGGATGTTTTTCATCCAGTAATAAGGAACTGAACTTATTATTTTTTTTGCTTGTACCTTATGTCTATGTATCAAAAAAGTGTAAGGATTTTACTTATTATTTATGTCTCTACCATATAATTATGTAACTTTATGCAGAGCTTCTCAGTTAATTAATATAACTATTAAACCTTTCTACACTACCTTAATAATTTGGTTTGTCCAAATAGATATAACCATATAAATAATCCGTTCCATATATTTCTCTATATCTAAAAGTTACTCCATTCCATGTAGACTCTGATATGTAAACTTTCCCATTATCAATTTTTTCTACCATAGCTACATGTCCACTTCCACCAGAGTTTGGCAGACCAGCTTTCCATACTGCGATAGCTCCAACTCTAGGCTCTGAACCATATTGATACTTCCCGCTACTTTTATTCGCATTCCACCATTCATAAGCATTGCCTGTAAGTCCAGCATCAGTAGGTTTAGTCCCTGTGATTTCCCAAGCACGTCCCCATGCATACCATGTACAATTCCCTTTAATTTGACTTCCTCCACTGTAAAATGGTGGAGATAATTTTACCTTATAAAAGATATTATCATCTGAATAATAATATTTACTATTTGAGCTTGGTTCTGTAGTTCTTATTTCACCCAAAGAAATCGCTTTTACATTTTTATCATTATTATTCTTATTATTGCTGTTATTGTTGCTACTACTGTTATTATCGTTATTATTATTAACATCTGTAGGATTTACGTTAGAACTACCATTAGAATCACCATTATAGCTTGTACTATTAGAAGAAGCTACCGCATTATCGTTTTCTTTAAAACTAAGCCACTGAGAGCTCACCCAGCCCTTTTTTCCATTTAGCATTAATGGATAAAAACCATCTTTTGCATCATCTATAATGTTAACTTGTGTACCTTTTGCCAGTGTTCCTATAATATCCGATGAGGTTGTTGCTTCCGCGCGGACATTTAGTGAATCACTACTGGTTGTAACGTAAGCTATACGTGACTTAGCGTCACTTGTGCTATTTTGAGCTACTGGTGGTGCACTTTGATTTTCTTTATCTAAGTTTTCATCCTTTACTAGCTGTCCATTATCTGAAAAATTATATAAAACTCCATCAATGTTAAGAGCTCCTGTTACCATTTCTCCACTTGACTCTGTAAAATACCAAGTTCCACTGTCATTAATCCATCCAATACTCATTTTCCCATCAGAATCGAAATGATACCACTTTCCAGAAATATTTTTCCATCCTGTATTCATTGATCCATCATTAGATAAGCTATACCAATTCTGGCTATAATTAATCCATCCTGTAAGCATTGTTCCAGTTTCATTAAAATAATACCATTTATTATCAATATTCTTCCATCCAGTTGCCTTAACGCCGTCTTCTGTCCAATTCCAGTTATTTTTTGAATCATTAGTCCACTTTGCAGAAGCTGGCATATAATCAAAACTTGTTACCATTAATATTGTCATACCCATAACTATTATTTTCTTTAAAAATTCTCGTTTCACTAACTGTTACCCCTCTTTATAAATTAATTTCATAATTTATTAATCTTACGTAATGTTTTAGTTATTGATTTATCAACATTTTTCCAATTTAAGGTTTTGAAAACAAATTAATTCCATACATTAAATATTACGGCATATAAGGAAAAATAACAAGTGAAAGATAATAGTGACAGTTAATCACTAGGCAATATATATTACGATTTGCAATGTGCGATTTATGCCCTTTAGGGTATCCTGTGATCAATTAACAATTGTACCTTGTTAATTATTAATTTTAATCTATACTTTTGAACAATAACAAAAACCTGTCAAGTACTTATGAATGCCTTCTATAACCACTTGACAGGTAACCTCTTATTATAATCATTAAATTTTGAACCACCATAATTTCCTCTAACTACAAATTTTCTAGATTAAATTACAAAAATAATCCTATTATAATTAAAACAATAACACCGGGAATTCCAAAAAATCCTGCTATTAATGCTGTAATTGGATTAATTGCTAACGAAAAGTTAGTATTTATCCCCACTAAACTAAGATTGGCAATTATAAAATTTGCTATATATAATATAACAACACCTATTACTCCATTTATAATTATTTTCATTGGCCATTTTAGGAGTTTTAATACGAAAAATAATACAATTATTCCTACCAATCCATAAATTAAATATTGTATATCCATTTTTAACGCTCCCCATTTTGTTTACTCAGCTATCTGTGCATTATTTCCTGCTACATAATTGCTTCCTACCCTTATACCTCTTTCTCTCGCTAATGATAACAGATAATCATATCTCTTTCTTGCAACATTTTCTGAATAAATTGCTACTTCTATCAATTTATCATCGTTAACATTATTAAACATACTGCGTGCAACATCTATTTCCATTTTTGCAATTTCCATATCTTCTATCAATCTGGTATACATATCAGAATCATCAGCCTTGTTCATCAGGTATTCTACAATATTTTTTTTCATGTAAATCCCTCCAAAAACTTCTTATTAATATTCTATCCATTTATTGGTAAAAATATACATGATATAATTTTATATTTTTGCTTAATTTTGTAACATTTTTTTGATTAATTTGTATATTATAAGGTATAAGAAGCTTTTCACTCATGTCGGACAAAAACTTCTAACTCCCATCTATGTAACACTTTTTTTCTTAGGAACCTAATTTTTTTAGGTTCCTCTATTTTATAGCTCTTTTCTTCCCTCTAAGGCCTTGGATAATGTAACCTCATCTGCATAATCTAAATCTCCGCCTACAGGTATTCCTGCTGCAATTCTAGTTACTTTAACATCCAAAGGCTTAAGTATTTTAGAAATATACATAGCAGTTGCTTCACCTTCTATATTAGGATTAGTTGCAAGTATTACTTCCTTTATATCTTCATTCATTCTTGCAACCAGCTCTCTAATCCTAATATCTTGCGGCCCTCTGCCCTGCATTGGAGATATGTTCCCATGTAATACATGATATACGCCATTATATTCCTTTACTTTCTCCATTGTCATAATATCTTTAGGCTGTTCTACAACACATATAGTTCCTTTATCCCTGCTTGGATTTTCGCATAATGGGCATGGATCCTTATCTGTAAAGTTTCCACACACAGAACAATACTTAATTGTTCCTCTTGCTTGAACTAGAGCATTTGCAAACTCTTTTACTTCATCATCCGGAAGATTTAAAATATGTAATGTCAATCTCTGGGCTGTTTTTTGGCCTATACTTGGTAATTTTGCGAATTCCTCTATTAGTTTTTCTATGGCTATTGGATAAAATTCCATCATGATTTAACCTTCCCCTTTATCTTTATATTTGAACATGACTTGAATATTCATTAACAGAACAAAATCATAGGCGACTTTGAATCCAGAGGTTTTTACACATCTGCCATTTCAAACGCATGTGAAAAAATCCTGGCAGGCGAATATATTTATTCTTTAAATTCTATACTTAAAAAAGCACACAGATTGTAGATTATCCAACAATTCTGTATGCTAACTATCTTGAGCGCATTCAAAAAATAACTATTCAATATGTACAGTATATTTTCTTTCCTGTGCTTTAATACTTAAAATTCTTAGAATAATCCGCCTGGCATTCCGCCTGTTAGTTTACCCATTTTGCTTGCATTTTCTTCTTCTGCTTTTCTTAATGCTTCGTTAACTGCACTCATTATTAAATCCTCAAGCATTTCAACATCATCTGGGTCTACAACTTCTGGCTTTATGTTAATTGCTGTAACTTCTTTTTTACCAGTTACCTTCACTACTACAGCTCCACCGCCTACTGATGCTTCAAACTCTTTTGTTTCAAGCTCTTTTTGCATATCTTCCATTTGCTTTTGAAGCTTTTGTGCCTGCTTCATAAGATTGTTCATGTTTCCGCCCCCAAAGCCTCCTGGAAATCCTCCTTTTGCCATAAAAAAATCCTCCTTTTTCTTGAATCTCATTTTTTTATTATAAAACATCTTTATATAATTGACAATGTACACTGTACAATTAACAATTATTTAAGAATCTCCTCCAGAGATTCTTGAAATATACTTTTTAAAACATGTAATGCTTTATTCCTTAATTATTCATTGTCAATTGTACATTGTCAATTAGTTTTATATTAATCATCATATACCTCAAATGGTATTCCATCTATTCTTTCCTTTAATAAATCTTCTTTTCCTTTAGTATCACTTTCCTGCTTAACTATATAATCTACTATTACTTTTTCCTTTAACGTTTCAGAAAATACAGTATTTACAACTTCTCTATATTCTGCTTTTTGCAATCTTTCTCTGTTAAAGGCATACATTGCATCATATTCTAATGTAACTATTCCACCTTTAAAGCTATATGGTTTAGCTGTAACAATTGATGCGTAAATAATCATTGCCCTCTTTGCCTTGAATTGTTCTAATATCTCAGTCCAGGCTCTTCCAACATCATCAATTGTTAATTTAGAATTAGGATTTATCTCCAGATTTTCTTTTGTACTGCTGGAATCCTTAGGTTTTATCATACCTTTTCTAATAACATTTGCACTATCTGCGGCTCCCCCGGTATTAGTATGTGCATTTTTTGAAGCATCATTACCTTTTTCTCCCTGAACAATTTGTATATTTCCGTTTTTCAAGGACTCTTCAAGTTGATTTATTCTTGATAATATAACTTCATTTGAAGTGTCATATTCTATTTTGCACATTTTTATAATAGCAAGCTCTAAATATAATCTGCTCTGCTTGCTTGCCTTTGAATTTGCTTCTGCATCCTGGAGTATTCTTATTGCTCTCATTATTTCTTCTACTCTGATTTTTCTACCTTGCTCTTTTACCATCTGAATATTTTCAAGAGACATATCTAATACTTCTTCTGGATTATTTGTAACCTTCACCATGAGCAAATTTCTAAAGTGAGCTATCAAGTCTTTAATAAATAACTGCATATCCTTACCAGAGTACACAAGCTTATCTATTATAACCATCGTCTTTTCAACACTTCTATCTATTACAGCATCAGTTATATCAAATAAATACTCATTAGTTACAAGGCCTAATATGCTCACAAGATCTTCATATTTTATTTCATTTTCTCCCATAGCAATTGCCTGATCCAATATGCTTAATGCATCTCTCATTGCACCATCGCAAACTCTTGAAATTAAATCTAAACTTTTTTGCTCATAATTTATACTTTGAGCATCAACAATCTTTTTAAGTCTATCAGAAATATCCTTTTGTTTTATCCTCTTAAAATCAAATCTTTGACATCTCGATAAAATTGTTATAGGTAACTTTTGAGGATCTGTAGTTGCTAGTATAAATATTACATTTTTAGGAGGCTCTTCTAAAGTCTTTAAAAATGCATTAACCGCTCCAACAGATAACATATGAACCTCATCCATTATATATATCTTGTACTTAGCTTCTTGTGGTGGATATTTAGTGTCATCTATAATATCTCTGATCTTATCAATACCATTGTTAGAAGCTGCATCAAGTTCTGTTACATCGATTGCCAGCCCTTGATTTATCTTTTTGCACATCTCACACTCATTACATGGCTCCCCATCTTGTAAGTTCAGACAATTTAACGCTTTTGCCATTACCTTTGCAGTGGAAGTCTTCCCAGTTCCCCTAGTTCCACAAAAAAGATATGCATGGGCAATTCTGTCATTTAAGATTTCATTCTTTAAAGTCGTAGTTATATGTTCCTGCCCTACAACATCTTCAAAGTTTTTAGGTCTCCACTCTCTGTATAGTGCTGTATAACCCATAGGCTACCACCTCGCTATTTTTAAATATAAACTTATTATACACTATTGATTGAGCAATGCAAATTAAGCTTTTAATTAAGATTTTATCATCTCCCTAGATACTATCTTCATTTAAAAATAATAACTGTTTTTTATGCAATTACTATCACTACATGACACGCTAAGACAAATTAAAGGCAATAAATAAGAAGCCTAAATCATACCTGTCTAGATAATTTTTAGGCCTCACTTTTTTCATACAATATATTTTACGTGTTTCTGATTTTTTATTTACATCGTAAAATATTACAGAATTATTTTTAATTTATTCATTGTTGTTCTTATAATCTTTAAGTTTTTCATTTATCTGTTTTGCTTGTGTCTTATCATTAATATGCATCATCACATATACAAATGCTTTTGCCCCTAAAATTGCAATTATATAGATTGCAATAAGACTTCTATTAACAAATCTATTCGTACTAAATAAATATAGCCATAATATAATCATTATATCTGCGAGAGCAGAGAAAATAGTAAAATTCATCAGTTGAAGCTTTTTTTGAAAATTATATTTATTAGTAAAAGCAAACTTGAAAAAGCTATATACTGAAGCACCTATTATTATCTGCCAAAACATTGAAGTTATAATTGCATCCTTTGAACTAGCCTCAAAAAAAACTGCACTCACGATTGTCAAAAATCCACAAGCTGCCAAAAACTCTTTAAAGAAATCTCCTAAATACTCATTAATTTTCATAATAACATCCTCCTTACAATCCTAATTTCTTCTTAAATACAGATACATATTGCCTTGAAATGAATACCTTTTCTCCATTTTGCAGTAAGGCCTCTAACTTTCCATAAAACACTGGACTCACAGATTCTATTTTCCCGATATTAAGAATAGTTGATTTTGATGCCCTAAAAAAACCCAAGTTCTCATATTGTGTTTCAATTTCATAGAGCTTTAGTTTAGATTCAAAAACTTTCTCTTTACAATAAATAAACACCTTATTATCTACTGACTCAAAATAAAATACATCCTTAGGATTAACAATATGCATCTTTAAATCTGTAAAGCCAATTAGCTTTTTAGGCGTCGACTTAATTGAATAAATAAGCTGCAGTAATGATTCGTCGGGCTCATTACATTTTATTATTATTTCTGGTTCACTTCCAACAGGGATATTCTCAATGGTAATTTTCATTATAACCACTCCCTTTCCTTTATATTTATAGTATATATTAGCAATTTACTGCATTCAACAGACTTTAGCTAAGCTGCAAATTAATGATGGTAAGCTGTAATACTCAAAGGCCAGGTTACTCAATGTAGAATATATAGGATGACTTGTTAAACACATTAGGTTAAAATGTATAATGAATGGATTTGTTTTCGAATATTTTAAATTTCACACAGAATAATAAGGAGGAATACCTAGAATGAGTTTATATGATGATAAATACTTATCTATTGCTAATGACATATTAGAAAATGGTTATTTTGACACTAATAGAACAGGAGTTAAAACCTATAAATTGCCACATCAGATCATGCAGTTTAATTTAGAAAAAGAATTTCCTATATTAACAACAAAATTTGTAGCTTTCAAAACTGCTGTTAAAGAACTTTTATGGATTTTTAAAGACCAATCAAACGATGTGAAAGCCCTTCAATCTCAAAACGTAAAGATTTGGGATGAATGGATGATGGAAGACGGAACAATTGGAACTTCTTACGGTTGGGTAGTTAAAAAATTCAATCAAATGGATAAGCTTATTGATGCTTTGAAAAATAATCCTCAAGATAGAAGGATGATGATTAATTTATGGCAGATACCTTATTTAGATGGTGGTGCTTTATATCCTTGCTGTTTCCTTACAATGTGGGATGTAACAGATGGCAAGCTCAACTGTATGCTTGTACAAAGAAGTGGAGACTGGGGACTTGGCGTTCCATTTAATACGTCACAATATGCTGTTTTAGTTCACTTAGTAGCTCAAGTTACAGGTCTTAAGCCCGGATTATTCACTCATGTAATAAATAATGCTCATGTGTACGAAAATCAAGTCGAAGGAATAAAGCTTCAATTAACAAGAAAAGGTCATGAATACGAAGCTCCTGAGCTTTGGATTAATCCAGAAATTAAAGATTTCTATGACTTTACGCCTGATGATATAAAACTTATAAATTATAAACACCATGAAACAATAAAGATGGATGTTTCAGTATAAAGATATTTTTTACAAGGAGGAATAATAAATGATATCAATAATTGTTGCCATAGCTAAAGATAATGTAATTGGAAAAGACAATAAATTATTGTGGCACATCTCAGAAGACCTAAAAAGATTTAAGAAAATTACCACTGGAAAAAAAATGATTATGGGAAGAAAAACTTTTGAATCATTACCTGGCGTCTTGCCAAACAGAGAGCACATAATTTTAACTAGAGATAAAAATTTCAAAGTTAATTCTGATATGGTTAAGATAGTTTATGATTTAAATTATCTTACTAAAGAATATTCAAGCTCTGAAGAAGAAATCTTTGTTATTGGTGGTGCAGAAATCTACAAGCAGTTTCTTCCTTACGCTGAGAAATTATATCTTACTAAAATAGAAGAAACTTTTCAAGGTGATACTCATTTCCCTGAAATTAATTTCGAGGAATTTAAAACAGAATATGAGTCAGAACAATTTATAGATGAAAAAAATGGTCTTCATTATAAATTTATAGACCTACAGGCAAAAAACCTACAGGAATTGTAAACTAATTAAAAGGGGGTTTTTATATATGAAACTAATAACTTTTAAGTACAATAGCAAAGAGCAAATAGGTATTTTATCTAAAAATGAGGATCAAGTCTATCCACTTGGAGTTCTTGGGATAAATTATGATTCCATGAATGATTTGATTGAAAAGATAACAGATAAGGAAATGACAGCATTAAAAGCACAGCTTGAAAAGGATAATAAAAATGCAATTTCTATTAATGATATTGAGAAACTGGCTCCTATACCGGTTCCTAAGCAGGATATTATCTGTTTAGGCATAAATTATATAGAGCATGCAAAAGAATCAGCTAGATATAAGAAGGAAGCTTTTGAAAAAGATAGAGAAGATGCTATATATTTTTCAAAAAGAGTTAACGCTGCAATTGGAGATGAAGCTTATATACCTAGCTATCCTGAACTTGTAGACAGCTTAGATTATGAAGCTGAACTTGCAGTAATAATTAATAAGGATGCTAAAAATGTATCTAAAAATGATGCTTTTAACTATGTATTCGGATATACAATAATAAATGATGTAAGTGCTAGAAACGTTCAAACCAAACATAAGCAATGGTATTTTGGTAAAAGCTTAGATGGTTTTACACCAATGGGACCTTCAATTGTCACTAAGGATGAATTTGAAACTCCACCTGTATTAAAGATATGTTCAAGAGTTAACGGTGAGTTAAGACAAAATAGCACAACAGATCTTATGATCACTTCTATTGAGGAAGTAATTCATGAATTATCTCAAGGTATGACCTTAAAGGCTGGAACTATCATATCAATGGGCACACCTGCCGGAGTAGGTATGGGCTTTACTCCTCCAAAATTTTTAAAGCCGGGAGATATGGTTGAATGTGAAGTTGAAGGCATAGGCTGCCTTAAAAATACCATTAAGTAAAAATCAAAATTTAAAATTGGGTTACTCAAACAAGTTTATCGAAAATAGATATAAACCATATTTAAGTATTAAATGAAAAGAAAATGAGGGTATTTCATTGCTGAAATGCCCTCACTTTCTTATCCTATTGTGTCCTATGTTAATCCTATTGAAGAATAACCTAATTTAATTCTTAATGAAAATAAATATTTAAATAAACCACGCACCTCGCTTCGTTATTAGTTCTCTATACGTTACTCCTGCAGTTAGCTCAGACCAGATTGATCCACGGCACATGAAAGGAACCACTTATCGCTGCTTCCTTCCGGACCTGACGAGGTTCATGGGCTTCCATTGCGTGGGACCCAGTCATCAACACCACTTACAAGAGTCAGACTATAAATTGCTAATACCTAAGCGAGGAATTCAATCCTGCTATAGCGGATTGCAGGTTACAGGGCACCGCTGACTCCCCATCTAGCATGGCAATGGTGGAATGTCGAGGGTTTGAACCTCAGAAATTTCTTTCATAAGAAAATTCCCGTCCCCAAAGCGGACGCCAAACCATATTATCCTTGCTTTCCATCAAAAATAATGTATCTACTTCATCTATTAGTTATTAATATTCTTCTCAAAAATAATATTTTTATTAATAGATTGTCTTTCTATACATTTTTTTGACACTTGTTAATGATAACACATAAAATCTTTAAATTCAAGGATATTATCTCTGTCTTTATATTAAATTTATTCCATACTTGCCATGGCCTTTTGAAAAAATTAAAAATTATATTATATTTCTTTGATTTCGCCTTATTCTTCAACTAGAATAATATGCTCCTTTTCAACGCCTGCTAGGGCTTCAAAGATTTCGGATAACTCTTTATTATTTACTTCATGCTTATATTTTTCATAATAGCTCACTGCATGCTCTTCCTTCTGCTTTGCTAACTCTAAAAGGGCACTATCTGTATTATATTTCTCATAACTTACTTTGCTTAGATTAGGTATCTCATTAAAGCCTCCCAATCTCTGATGTATTCTTGCATGAAATATTTCTATTTTTGATAATGCCTCAAATACTCCCTTTACTTTAACATCCTTAGCCATGCCTGCTGCAATATTATAGAAATCACCATTAAAAAGTTCAAGTTTAACAGCATGATCTAAGATCTTTAAAGTCTTTTCATCAAGTAAACTGCTATCTAAATTGATAATTTCGTTTTCTTCACTTAAATATTCCTGCCCTGCTCCGCAAAATGGACAATATATTATATGATCCTTTGAATTTTCATTAATGAAAGCTGCTTCATTATAATTGTAGTTTTTTTCGTTTATATCCATCCCACATATTTTACACTTCAAATAATTCACCTCCCCTAGATTCTGTAAGGTATGTATATTGAATTACTGTACTAGATTTAGTTTTTCTTAATCTATGCAAACCCTCTGCATAATAATCTAGCTAAAACAACACCACCTAAGCTTAAAAATACATTCAAGCAAACATTAAGCATTCCAAAAAGATATCTCCCATCACTCATTAAAGTTATTGTTTCTAGACTAAAGGTAGAAAAGGTTGTAAGACCGCCCATAATTCCTGTAGTTAAAAAAAGCTTTAAATTGGGGGATATTAAATCTGTTGACATACTAAGTTCTGCTATCATTCCTATAAGAAATCCACCTGCTACATTTACAATCAATGTCCCCACCGGGAAACTTGAATTCATCATCTTTGCTGACTGCATGGTAACTATATATCTAAGTATTGCTCCTATGCAGCCCCCTATTCCTACGTAAATTATCTTTTGCAAATTAACACCCCTTTGTTCAGCTTACAGTTAACAATTAACTGTTTTTCTGTTTTCTATTTAATATTTTAATTATTATTGTAAATATTGCAAGAACTAATACTATTAACCCAAGCTCTATAGCAAAAAGTTCCTCTGGTAAGGCATTTATTATTGGGTCAATGGCAGGATCAAAAATCCAATAGTTATTTCTAAAGAATATTTTATGAAAAAAATAAAAAGTCTTATCAAAATCTATTGCAGCGCTTGCAGAAACAAATATGAATATTAATGCTATTATATTTGTACTTCTACTAAAATCCCTTATAAGATTTCTCCTGAATTCGTTGCTTTTCTTTGATAATATCTTAATAAGCATTACAATAATGAAAGCAATACTAAAGATATATAAGGCTATGAAGATTCGTTTTACCTCGTAAAAATGAATCTGTGCAAAATTACTTATAGGTATAGTATTAAACTTTAATTCTTTAATAAACGGATTTTGAACATAATAAACCGCTCTTTTATAATTATCCATCAAAACTTCCGCTGATAATCCAGTATATTGAATAAGATCATATTTGTATATAACATACTTATATATGCTTGTTACATTTAAAACAGCTAAAACAGCAATAGAAATAATCGAAATTGCATAAAATATGTGAATTAAAATTTGCGATATTCTTTTTATTATGTTTAAGTCAGAATTATTAATATAAATTCACCTCTTTCATATGAGCTTGAAATAAAACCATTTATAATTATAAATTATAAATGGTTTTATATGTAGATTAAAATATATTAAATTGTATTTTTCTCCATAGATATGTTAACTTCAATGGTCATATCTCCTACTCCCATTGTTACACAAATAACCTTGTCCGAGCTTGCATTTGCAGTAAATTTTCCATGTACAAGAGTTGGCGTAGAAATATTTATCATAATATTATCTTGTGAAAAATTAGTTGCTACATTTGCAGTCAGCATATTAGTTAATTCTGAAATTGCACTTTGTGCTAATTCATCAAACTCATTTACCGGCATACCCATCATCATTGTTGATGCAATCTTTTTTGCATCCTCTATGCTTAGTCCATAAATGATATTTCCTTTTATATCTCCAATAATGCCAAGAATAATAACAACTCCTGGACTTTCAATAAATCTTCCTTTAAGACTCATGCCTTTCTTTTCCACATTAGACAGCCCTAATTGTGGCATAACATTTGTAAAGGCATTTAATATGGGATTTATATAATTGACATCCATTCCCCTTCACCTCTTCCAAAGCCTATACTCATTGATAAATCTCCAAATTGGGTTTTAACATTTGCAGAGTAAGTAATTTTCAATTCTCCCTTTGAGATACTAATTGACTCTCCATGAAATGTAGTTGGTGGTGCAACTCTTAAGCCAAATACCTTGTTCTTTTTATTTAACATTGAGCACGCATTTCCTGCAGCCATATTAGCTATTTCAGACATAACATTAAGCATTTCATCATTGTTTTTAGGTTCTCTTTTTAGCAATTTTTTTGCCAAGCTTTCTGCTGTCTCAAATGGCATGTCAAAAATAATTCTGCCTGAATATTTTCCTATAATACCCATGACAATTGAAATTCCTTGACTTACTTTTTCCTCATTATCATTATTTTCATTAACAATTTCCGGAATAGTCTTAGTAAGTCTATTAAAGACATCTTTTATCGCCTCTTTAAATACTGAAGAATACATTCCATCTAATTCTGCAAATAATTCTTCATCTGCCATTACTCTATTAATTAGTAAAGTCAGCTCCTCTGCATCAACTGGTTTTTGAGCATATCCACTCACATGAATTTTTTTTGCTTTCTTTACAATTTCATCATCCATCATAGAACTAACAATTATTACCTTGATATTTGGGTCGATTTTATGTATTTCTTTTGTACATTCAAACCCATCAGTTCCTGGAATAGTCATATCCATTGTAACTAAGTCTGGTTTTGTGCTAGTTACAACTTCAATTGTTTCCTCTAAAGAACTTGCTTCTCCTACAACGTTGAATCCATTTTCCGTCAACAAATCCCTCAATAAAGCAATTTGAAAAGGTGAGTCATCAACTATTACAATATTCACATTTTTCATAATTACACCTACCCTTTATCATAAGATATAGTCAATCCACATAAGCTGAATATGATAATTATTTTTGTATATCTAACTCCATTAAATTGTGAATAAACCTATAATACTATTATATTTTAAAATCCAACATTGCTCAACAAAATTTAGTATTTTAATAATAAAAATTCACTTTTTACAAATTATTCAAGTTCGTCCTCAGTCTGATCCTGTTTATTCTTTTCTGTTAATGGCACCCCAATTATATCTAAAACAAACATAAAAATAGGTATTCCAATAACCAGGCCTAAAACTCCGCCAATATGTTCTGACACTATAAGTATACTTAAAGTATAAAATATAGGCATCTTGGTTTTAGAGGACATTAACTTTGGATTTAATATGTAGGCTTCAAAAGCATGCAGTATTGCAATCATAATAAGCACATATGCCACATCTATAAATCCACCATAAGTAAATGCTACTATACTTAATGGTACCAATGATATGATCACTCCAGCTACTGGAATAAGCCCAAGTAACATTACCATCATACCAAAGCCCAATAAATGTGGGAAGCCTATTATAGATAAACCTATAACAGAAAGCATTCCATTAACGGTTGCTATGATGATTTGCACCTCAATAACTTTCCCAAAAGATGAGATGAATTTTCTACCAAAGAATTCCATTTCATTAAATATTGGCCCTATTTTACTTTGTTTAAACTTACCTGAAAACTTTATGACTGTTTGCTTTTCTAAAAGCAAGAAGATACTTAAAATTAGCGCTATTACAATATTAAACCCTATTCTTCCTATATTAGATACTGATGATACGATATAGGTTATACCCTCTGTTGAAAAAATTGTTCCATAGACTTGATTAAGTTTTTCCTTTGCAAAATTAATAATTTCATTGTCCTGAGGAGTAGAATATATTTTATTTATCTGCCAAATAACCTGTTTAAATTCATGAATCACTAATGGTAGAAAGTCTATCGCTACTACAAATAACATTGCTGTTACTAATAACGACACTGTGAGTATCGTAACTTTATAATTAATCCTTATTGTCCCTTCCAACTTACGTATTAAAAATTTTGAAACACTATCAATTAAATACGTGAATACAAAAATTAAGAGCATAAGGCTAATCATACTTTCCATTAAATATAAAAATATGAATATTAACAAAAATGTTATTATTCGCTTGAATGTCTGACTTTTTAGAATCTGCATCATATTTGGCATTATTATTACTCCTCACATATCTTGTAATTTAAGTTTAAATAAACAACACAATATATCAAATTTTTCTATAAATTTCCCTACTTTTATACTAACAGTTTTATTTTTCTCTGTAAATAAATTTGAAATATTTACATCTTATTATATTTTCCATTATAAAAGACCTTTAAACACCATATAGATATATAAATAAAAACTGCTCCAAAAGCACCATGAAAATCAAAACTTTTAGTTGAATTTCTTAACTTTTGAAGCAGCCTTTTATTTAACTATATTATTTTATTTTTACTAGTAATTCACCGGTCTTAACTTGTTGTCCTTCACTTACCAATACAGCTTCAACAGTTCCTGTGGTAGATGCAACAATATTTGTTTCCATCTTCATTGCCTCTATTACAAGTAAGCTGTCTCCTTCTTTTACACTGTCCCCTTCTTTTACAAGTACCTTTATTATAGTTCCAGGGATACTTGCTCCAACTTCTAGTTTATTATCAGGGTCAGCCATCTTAGACGAATCATCTTTACCTGAATTACTGATAATTCTCTCAGTTTTATCTTTTATTTTAATTTCTCTTCTATTTCCATTGATTTCGAAATCTAAGGTTCTATTTCCTTCAGCATCAAGATCTCCGATTTTAACCAGTTGGACAATCATAGTCTTTCCTTCTGCTATTTCAATTTCACTGGTTTCTCCCTCTGCAAGTCCATGGAAGAATACATCACTACCCATACGGCTTACATCACCGTACTCTAATATAGATTTTATATATGCTTCAAATACATCTGGATATAATGCATAACTTATTACATCTTTTTTACATGGAGTGAACTTATACTTTTCTTTTAAGTATGTTTCAATCTTTCCAAAGTCTTCTGGTGGCAATAATTCACCTGGTCTAACAGTTATAGCCTCTTCTCCCTTTAATACAATTTCTTGTAAGTCCTTAGGGAAACCGCCTTCTGGCTGACCCATCATTCCTTTGAAATATGAAACTACAGAATCTGGAAAGGCCATATTCTTAGCCTTTTCAACTATATTCTGAGGAGTTAAATCATTCTTAACCATGAAGATAGCCAAGTCCCCAACCATTTTTGATGATGGAGTAACCTTGATTATGTCTCCAAGCATATCATTTACATCTTTATACATGTATTTTACATCATTAAATCTATGTCCAAGACCAAAGCTTTCAACTTGTGGCTTTAAATTTGAATATTGTCCACCAGGAATTTCAAATTTGTAAATTTCAGCACTTCCTGATTTTAAATCTGATTCAAACTGGCTGTATACTGGTCTTACTGTATCCCAATAATCAGATATCTTTTGAATTCCACTTAAGTGAATACCTGTATCTCTGTCTGTATTACGAAGAGCTGCAACAACTGAATTTAAAGCTGGCTGACTTGTAAGTCCTGACATTCCATTAAAGGTTGTATCAACAATATCAACTCCTGCATCTGCTGCCATTAATACTGTAGCAACACCATTACCAGTAGTATCATGAGTATGAAGATGAATAGGGATTGAAACTTCATTCTTAAGTGCAGTTATAAGTTTCTTAGCTGCATAAGGTTTAAGTAGTGCTGACATATCCTTTATTGCAAGAATATGAGCTCCCATTTTTTCAATTTCCTTAGCTTTATTTACATAGTACTCTAAGCTGTATTTATCTCTTTTTTCATCTAAAATATCTCCAGTATAGCACAACGCAACTTCAGCTACCTTATTGCATTTTAATACTTCCTCTAAGGATACCTCTATGCCCTTTAACCAGTTAAGAGAATCAAAAATTCTAAATACATCTATTCCGCTGTCAGCTGATTCCTTGATGAATTCTCTTATAACATTATCAGGATAATTCTTATAACCTACACCATTTGCTCCTCTAACAAGCATTTGGAACATTACGTTTGGAATTCTCTTTCTTAACGATTCAAGTCTCTTCCATGGAGATTCCTTTAAGAATCTATAAGCAGTATCAAAAGTAGCTCCTCCCCACATTTCGAGTGAGAATAAATCATTTCCAAAAACTGCTGTTGCCTTTGCAATATTCTTCATGTCCTGAGTTCTAACACGAGTAGCCATTAATGACTGCTGAGCATCTCTCATAGTTGTATCTGTAAGAAGGAGTTTCTTCTGATTTTTTATCCATTTAACTACGCCTTCTGGACCTTCTGCATCTAAAATCTGCTTAGTTCCACTTAAGCCTTCTACAGATGTTATAGCTGGAATATCTGGCACATCATATTCTTTCTTAGTACCTTTAGTTTCATTTACGATCTTTTCACCGATGAACTTTAATACTCTGTATTCTTCATCACTTCTAGGTCTTATATCAAATAATTGTGGATTGTCTGCTATAAAGTTAGTGTCACACTCACCCTTTTTAAAGGTTTCATTATTTAAAACATTGATTAAAAAGTCTACATTGGTTTTAACACCTGAAATTGTAAGCTCCTTGATTGCACGTATAGATTTTCTAACAGCATCATCAAAAGTTCTTGCATATGCAGTACTCTTTACAAGTAAACTGTCATAATATGGGCTTATTACTGCGCCACTATATCCATTTCCTCCATCAAGTCTTATACCAAAACCTGATCCAGTTCTATAAACATCAATTTTACCTGTGTCTGGTGAAAAATTATTTGCAGGATCTTCTGTAGTTATTCTACATTGGATTGCATATCCTCTTGGCTGTATATCGTCTTGAGAATGTACACCTACTTCTGCAGAGCCTAACTCATAGCCTTCTGCTATTAAAATCTGGCTTTGAACTATATCAATTCCAGTGACCATTTCAGTAATTGTATGTTCAACCTGGATTCTTGGATTCATTTCTATAAAGTAATGATTTCCGTGCATATCAACTAAGAACTCTAGAGTTCCTGCACTTCTATAACCTACAGATTTAGCTATTTTAAGTGCATCCACGCAGATTTCTTCTCTCTTTTCTTGTGTAAGCGATAATGCTGGAGCAATTTCAATAACCTTTTGATGTCTTCTTTGAATAGAGCAATCTCTTTCATAAAGATGTACTATGTTACCATACTTATCTCCAAGTACTTGTATTTCAATATGCTTTGGTCCTTCTATATATTTCTCAATGAACATATCATCATTACCAAAAGCTTTTTTTGCTTCATTCTTAGCATTTCTAAAAGAAGGTAGAAGCTCATTTTCGCTTCTTACTATTCTCATTCCTCTACCACCACCACCGGCAGCAGCTTTTATCATTACAGGATAGCCACATATTTTAGCAATTTCAATTGCTTCTTCTTCAGAAGATATAGGTTTTTCTACCCCTGGTATTACTGGAACGCCAACTTCTTTAGCTACTATTTTTGATTTAATTTTATCCCCCAATTTTTCCATCATTTCTGATTTTGGACCTATGAATTCAATGCCAGCTTCTTCACATCTTCTAGCGAATTCAGGATTTTCTGATAAGAAACCATATCCTGGATGTATAGCATCGACATGTTTCTTAAGGGCAAGGTTTATGATTTCATCAATATTTAAGTATGCTTCAACCGGCCCCTTGTTTTTCCCTATTTGATATGCCTCGTGAGCTTTAGTTCTAAATAGTGCAAACTTATCTTCTTCAGTGTATATAGCCACTGTTCTTATGCCCAGCTCATGACATGCTCTGAAAATTCTTATTGCTATTTCGCCTCTATTAGCAACCAGTACTCTTTTAAATTTCTTCCCCAATTAAAATACAACTCCTTTATTGCTTATTTTATATATTACATATGAATCATTTCAATTGCGAATAATTTGGAATACAAAAAATGCAATTTTCACAACTCATAAATTGCCATAATATAAATTTTACTTGCCTAAAATCGACATAATAGATTATATCATATTTAATCCTATTTAACACATATTATTTATATTTCTTATTAATTTTTACATAGTTTTTTCTGTAATTTAAATATATTTTTTTCAGTAAATATGAAATTTTAAAAATTTTTTCTTTCATTTTTCTGCATTTATATAATTTCTATCTTAGTAAATTCATTGTAATTGAGAAGTGCAATTAGGGCATCTTGTCGCATTGATATCAATTTCAGTGTAGCAATATTTACATTTTTTCTTATTATCCGCAGAATTTTCTTCCTTCTTCTTGAATAATTTATTGATTTGCCTAACAGCAATAAAAATAGAAAAGGCTACTATTAAAAAATCTATTACATTATTTATGAATAAGCCGTAGTTTACTGTTGCAACACCAGCAGCTTTTGCTTCTTGAACAGTTTTAAAATTTCCCTTTCCTAATGCAAAAAATAGATTAGAAAAATCAACTTTTCCAATTAGCAGTCCTACTAATGGCATTATAATATCATTAACCAAGGATGTAATTATCTTGCTGAAAGCGCCTCCAATAATAACTCCCACTGCCAAATCAACAATATTTCCTTTCATTGCAAATTCCTTAAATTCTTTAAACATCTTATCCCCTCTTTTTTACGTGTTTATAACTAAACAACTTTAATCTCAGATTTATGTGGTAACTTAAGATCTAGCAAATATGTATGTACTTTCGTTTTATAGGTATTGATTTATTACCTGTAATTTTTAGATTATCTACACACAATTATTATTTAACTCATAACTAATTATATTATCTGTCGGTTTTATTTTTTTATTCTTGAAGAAGCAGTACTAAATCCTATGGTTATAATCACCATATTTTCATTAATTATTTAATAAAAAAAGTTAAACTGGAATTATTTTAATATCTTCCAATTTAACTTAATAAGGCACAATCAAATAAATAATAAGTCCATTTGCCAGCCTATTTTCCATCATCCTACGGCGACAAATTAACCTAATAGCCCGCTATGAGGGTAATTTGTCTTCTTGCCTGATGAAAAATATCCATGGTAATTTTGGACTTGTTATTTATTTTCATGTGCCTAAATATTTTTAATTATGCCTTGCTACTAATTATTTATACACTCACTCAAAAATTCAAATCCTTCTTTTATAGTTCTATGCTTTAATAACTTTACATCAGATTTAGATATCTTATAAATAAGTTGAACACAATATCCTATTCCAAATGCAGTTACTAATGTTCCAATTCCAACAAATCC
>JAEZKY010000170.1 GCA_023435985.1 Bacillota bacterium
TGAAAATCTTAAAAAGAGCGTAAAGTAAGTGCTTAAACATATTTATGTGAGGCATGGAAGGCAAATCATTTGCCTTATGATCAAAAGGAGGAAACAAAATGAAAGTACCATATAATTGGCTTAAGGATTATGTTGATATAAATGTCAGCCCTAAGGAATTAGGAGATAAGTTAACTTTGACAGGGTCACAACTTGAAGAACTTATAATTCAAGGAGATGTAATCCAAAATGTAGTTACAGGAAAAATTACTCAAATAGTAAAACATCCAGATGCTGAAAAATTAAGTATTTGTCAAGTTAATATAGGAAATGAAGAGATACAAATAGTTACAGCAGCAAACAATATGAAAGAACAAGATGTTGTACCAGTTGCACTTCATGGTTCTACTTTGGCTGATGGAACAAAAATTAAAAAAGGTAAGCTTAGAGGGGAAGTATCTAACGGAATGTTCTGCTCAGAAGAAGAGCTTGGAATAGCTGGAGACGAACCAGTTCATGGATTAATGATTTTACCTGGTGATACTAAACTTGGAGCTGATATTAAAGAAATCTTAGGCTTAAATAAAGCTATTTTAGATTTTGAAATAACTTCAAACAGACCAGACTGCTTAAGCATGGTTGGTATGGCTAGAGAAACAGCAGCAGCTCTTAGAACAACTTATAAGATGCCAAGTTTCAAATATGAAGCAAAAGCTAATAAGAATATAAATGAAGAATTAACTGTTGAAGTAAATGATGATCTTTGCAATAGATACATGGCTAGAGGAATTAAAAATGTTAAGGTTCAGCCATCGCCAGGCTGGATGCAGGAAAGACTTCTTGAAGCAGGAGTTAGACCTATTAACAATATAGTTGATATAACAAACTTTGTTATGCTTGAAATTGGTGAACCAATGCATGCTTTTGATAAGAGAGAAATTACTACTAATAAAATAGTGGTTGAAAGAGCAGAGGATAAAGAAAAGTTCACTACATTAGACGAAGTGGAAAGAGAATTAGATAATTCAACTCTTTGTATTAAAGACGGAAATAAGACAATTGGTCTTGCAGGAATAATGGGTGGATTAAATTCAGAAATAAAAGAAGATACTACAGAAGTTATTTTTGAATGTGCAAACTTTGATGGTACTAATATAAGAGTAAACTCAAAGAAGTTAAATCTAAGAACAGAAGCTTCGGGAAGATTTGAAAAAGATATAGATCCTAATTTGGGAGAACTTGCATTAAATAGAGCATGTAGTTTAGTATGCGAATTAAATGCAGGAGAAGTTATGGAAGGTACTATAGATGTTTATAACAACAAAAAAGAAGTATCAACTGTAACTGTAGATTCAAACTGGGTTAATAAATTTCTTGGAACAGATCTTTCAAAAGAAGAAATGAAGAGATGCTTAGACAGTGTTGATTTATTTACAGAAATAAATGGAGATATGCTAGCTGTAACAGCGCCAACTTTCAGAGTTGATATCGCAATTAGAGAAGATATAGCTGAAGAAGTTGCAAGAATTTATGGCTATGAAAAGATCCCTACAACAATATTTAAGGTTTCTACAGAAAGAGAACCTAGATATAGAAAGGGTTTATTAGATAATAGAGTAGTATTACTTGCAACAGGAAGTGGATTAAATCAATCTATAAGTTACTCTTTCGTATCACCAAAGGTATTTGATAAAATTAATTTACCAGAAGACAGTGAACTTAGAAAAGTAGTTAAGATAAAGAACCCATTAGGTGAAGATTACAGTGTAATGAGAACATCAACTCTTCCTTCAATAATGGAGTCTCTTGGAAGAAATTACTCTAGAAATAATTCATATGTTAGATTGTTTGAAATGGGTAAAGTTTATATTCCAAATGAAGATGATACAAAGCTTCCAACAGAAAAGAATGTTTTAACTATAGGTATGTATGGAGAGTGTGATTATTTAGACCTTAAAGGTGTTGTTGAAAATATTATAGAAGGCCTTGGAATAAAAAATCCTAAATTTGAAAGAGAAAGCGAAAATGTAAGCTACCATCCAGGAAAAACAGCTAAGCTTATAATAGGTAGAAATAACGCTGGAACACTAGGAGAAGTTCATTTAGATGTCTCAGAAAACTATGGTATTGAAGTACCATGCTTTGCAGCTGAATTAGATTTAGATGTTTTATATGAAAGTTCAGATATGGATAAGAAATATAAAGCATTACCTAAATTCCCAGCAGTAACAAGAGATATTGCACTTCTTGTTGATGATAATCTATTAGTTCAAGAAATTGATGAAACAATTAAAAGAGCTGGTGGAAACCTAGTTGAAAAAATAGAATTATTTGATATATATAAAGGAAAGCAAATTCCAGAAGGCAAAAAGAGTATTGCTTATGCAATCTGGTATAGAGATGAAAACAAAACATTAACTGATAAAGACGTTAATAAGGTACATGAAAAGATTTTAAAATCTCTAGAATATAAGCTTGAAGCTACATTAAGAGATTAATAAATTATATGTTAGACTTATGTGATAACTTACCGAAAGGACAGGTGCTCTATTATTTCGGTTACTAAGAGAATTGTTTGTAGATTTCTAACAGCAAAGTTGCACCATTTCTGCATGCTCACGAAACAAGTGCTCACAGAGAAAGTTCGAAGAACGAAGTATAAAATTTCGATTCTCACTTTCGTGATAAGTAAAAATGGAACAACTTCTGCTGAAGAAATACCTACAACCAGTTCTCTAATGCAACACTGCATAAAAGAGTACCTGTCCTTTCTTTTGTTTTACGAAATTATTCCCAATATAATATCTTATTGCGCCAGTACTTGTTTTGCCATAATACTCGAGCATTCTAGTTTTAGGCTCGTCTTCTATTGTAAAAACTAAAATGTTAATCATATCTACTATTTAGTAGATTGCTTTTACATATGATATCCAATATATTTAAACTATGCTGAATATGGAGGAGCTATGTATGGATAAAGAGAAATTCGGGGACTTTGTTTGTAAGCTTAGAAAAGAAAAAGGCATGGCTCAGCAGGAGTTAGGGGATAAATTACATTTGACTAATAAGGCAATTTCTAAATGAGAAAGAGGCTTGAGCTTTCCAGATATATGCATGTTACAGGATATTGCAGAAATATTGGAGGTTAGTCTCCTCGAATTATTAAATGGAGAGAGAAACGCAGAAATAAACATATCTAGTGAAGTCGCAAATAGAATAGTTGAAGATACGTTAAAACATTCAGACCAATTAATTAAAAATTATATGCATTATTCTCTATTTAATATTTGACATATGGGTAGCTAGTATTGTTATTAGGGTTGTAAATAATATTCTTAAAAGGTGAATTTAAAGGCTGGAATTTATAAACTTACGAAATAGAATGACTTATACGAAAGAATGCTTTAAAAACATAAGAAACATGTTTTTAAGGCGTTTTTTGATTTAAAAAAACATAATTATACAATCTTGTTAACGTTGTAAAATAATGCAATTTAACAAAAGTATAAAAGTTTTGGCTTATTATGTTTATAATTATTAAAAAAAATTTTTAATTTTAGAAGGAAATAACACCTTTGTATAGAATAAATATAAGAAAGTGGTTAAAAGTGGAGTAAAGTGGTTTTAAAGTGGAGCAAAATACAATTTTTAAAAGTAGGAGCTGAGAATGATGTTTATAGGGGAATATCAACATGCCCTAGATCCTAAAAATAGAATAATCGTTCCGGCTAAGCTTAGAGATGGACTAGGTAATAAGTTTGTTATTACCAAAGGTCTTGATGGGTGCCTCTATGCATATCCACTTGAAGAATGGGAGATATTAGAGAATAAATTAAAAACTTTGCCTTTAACTAACAAAGATGCGAGAGCTTTTGTACGTTTCTTTTTTTCTGGAGCTTGTGAAATCGAATTAGACAAACAAGGAAGAGGATTAATTCCACAAAATTTAAAGGAATATGCAGGTATAGAAAAGGATATAGTAAGTATTGGAGTATTATCTAGAGTAGAAATATGGAGCAAAGAAAAGTGGAATAACTACAATGAATCAGATGTTGATTTTGATTCAATAGCAGAAAAAATGAATGATTTAGGAATATAAGGAGATTAAAAAATGGAATTTAAACATGTTTCAGTACTATTAAATGAATGTATAGAAGCTTTAAACATAAAAGAAAGTGGTATTTATGTTGATTGTACGCTAGGAGGTGCAGGACATTCATCTCATATATTAAAACATCTATCACGGGATGGCTTACTAATTGGTATAGATCAAGATAAAGATGCACTTGCTGCAGCGAAAGAAAGACTTAAGGAATTTGAAAATGTACAATATGTTCATAGCAATTTCTATAATATAGATAATGTTTTAAATGAACTAGATATTGATAAGGTGGATGGAATTTTAATGGATCTTGGAGTTTCATCTTATCAGCTTGATGAAGCATCAAGGGGCTTTAGTTATATGCAGGATGCGCCACTAGATATGAGAATGAACAGAGATAATGATTTTTCAGCTTATAACATTGTAAATGATTATAGTGAAGAAGATTTATATAAAATAATAAAAGACTATGGTGAAGAAAGGTTTGCTAAAAGAATTGCAAATTTTATAGTTACTAGAAGATCAGAAAAACCAATAGAAACAACTTTTGAATTAGTGGATCTCATTAAAGCAGCAATTCCAGCTAAAATGAGAAGGGAAGGACCTCATCCAGCTAAAAGAACTTTTCAGGCTATAAGAATAGAAGTTAATTCAGAACTAAAGATATTAAATAAAACCATAGAAGACGGTGTAAATAGATTAAATAAGGGTGGAAGAATGGCAATTATAACTTTCCATTCTTTAGAAGACAGAATAGTAAAACTTAAATTTAGAGAATTGGAAAATCCATGCACTTGTCCAAAAGAATTTCCAATTTGTATTTGTGGTAAGTCACCAATGGTTAAAAATATATCAAAAAAGGGAATAGCACCAACAGACAAAGAGATTGAGGAAAATCCAAGAAGTAGAAGTGCTAAGCTTAGGGTAATTGAGAAATTATAATTATTATTATGTTATAAATGAGTTGGGATGTGAATAAATTGGCAAGAAGAGAATATGATTATATAAGAGGAAATACGGTATTAGCCCCAGAAAGAAAACGTAAAGTCGTACAAAAGCCAGATAAAAAATATAAACATATACAAAGAAAGAGAAAAATAAATAAAATCCTCTTAGAAAAAAAGCAGAGAGCAAATGATAGAAAGTACTTATTGACTATAGCGGGAATAATTGTTACATTAGGTTTTATAACTATTTCTGGAGATAACAAAGTTTATGATATGGAAAAAAGTTTGAATACTGTAAATTCTCAAATCAGTCAAACTGAAGAGGAAAATGAAGCACTAAAGGTAAAAATACTAAAATATTCTTCCTTGAATAATGTAGAAACAAATGCTAAAAATAAGCTATCTATGTTTGTTCCGAGCAAGAATGATACGGTAAAAATTGATTTTTCACAAGACTATTTTAAGGATTTAAAACCTAAAAGTTCTGAAATCAATACAAAAGAGGAAAGTTTATTCTCTAAATTAATCGGCTTTATTAAATAACTAAGTTTTCTTAAGAAAATTGGAAACGTAAGATGGAGATAGTATTCTGTGTACTAGAAGAGAACAAAGGTGAAAAAAGTCATATGAACTTTGAAAGCTTTTATTTAAAAGAAAGTACATGGGGGAAACAGGTATTGAAAAAGAAAAATTATAAAGATAGAGCAAAAATGCGTCAAAGGATGAGTATTGCAGCTTTTACATTGACCTTGGTTTTTGCAATATTAATTCTTAGGCTTTCTTATATAATGATTGTTAAGAGGGCGGATTATGCTGCAAGGGCTGAAGAGCAATGGACAAGCGAAGTAAAAATAGATGCTATAAGAGGAAGAATATTAGATAGAAATGGGAAAGAACTTGCTGTATCTGCTAATGTCTATAGAGTAGATTTTGACCTAAATTCCATACGGGCCTATTTGAAGAGACCATTAAATTCTATTCAAAGTAAAGAACTTGAACATATGAAAAGTGTGGGAATCCCAACCCCATCAGGAGATAATGGATTAACAACTGATGATATTGCGCCTGTAATTGCAAATGCATTAAATATGGATGTAACAGAAATAAAGAAAGATCTAGAAACAAAACTTCCAAGTGGAGCTAATGCAGGATCTGCTAAGGTTGTAAGAAGAATAGAAAAAGAAGCGGCCGATAAAGTCAAAGCACTTAATATAAATGGAGTTTTAGTATCACCAGATACGAAAAGATATTATCCTAATAATAATTTCTTATCACATGTACTTGGAAGTACAAATTCTGATGGTAAAGGCTTAACTGGAGTTGAACTTGAATATGATTCATATTTGTCTGGAACTCCAGGTATGAAGATTGCAGAGCTTGATAAGAATAACAGAGATTTGCCTTACACCATCTCCCAGTTTACATCACCTATAAATGGTAAAGATGTTGAACTTACAATAGATGAAAATATTCAAAGCTTTGCTGAGAAAATAGCCGAGCAGGCGTATGAAGATAATAAGGCTAAGGCGGTTTCGATACTAGTTATGGATCCTAAAACAGGAGAAATATTAGCTATGGTTAATAAACCTGATTTTAATCCGAATAATCCATATGAAGGCGCAGATAAATTTGAAGGAGCCAATGATAGTGATAAACTACAAAAAATGTGGAGAAACAGGCTGGTAAATGATACCTTTGAACCTGGATCAATATTTAAGGTGTTTACAGCCATAACTGGATTAGAAGAAAATGTTGTTAATAAAGATACACAATTTGTAGATAATGGCTCAATATCTGTTGGAGGAATTAATCCTAAATGCTGGAAGGCAGGAGGACATGGAGTTCAAAATTTTCCGGAGATTATAAAAAACTCATGTAATGTAGGATTTGTAGAATTAGGACAGATGATTGGTAAAGAAAAACTAAGTGCATCTATAAGTAAATTCGGTTTTGGAAAAGTAAGCGGAATTGATTTGCCAGGTGAAGCACAGGGGATAGTTAAACCACTTAATAAGATTTCAGATGCTGACCTTGCAACAATTGCATTTGGACAAACTAACACTGTTAATTCAGTTCAATATATGGCTGGATTTAATGCTATTGCAAATGGTGGAACCTTAATTCAACCACATGTAATGAAAGAGGTAAGCCACAATGATGAAAATAATGTAAATATTGTAGATGAAACTTTTAAACCTAAAGCTACTACAGTTGCAAGCTCTGAAAAGACAGCAGAGCTTAGATCTTATCTTGAAGGAGTTGTTACGGGTGGATCAGGTGCTGGAACTTTTATTGATGGCTATCATATTGCAGGTAAGACAGGTACTGCCCAAAAGGTTATTAATGGAAGATATCAGGAAGGCAAGTATATTTCTTCTTTCGTTGGAATGGCGCCCTATAATGATCCTAAGGTTACTGTTATGATAACTATTGATGAACCTAGTAATGGACAATATTATGCAGCTCAAGTAGCAGTTCCATGTGCTAAGCCATTATTTACAGATATTTTTAGTTACTTAAATAGTAAATTTGCAGATGAAAATGAAGGACAAATTACTAGAGATGTGGTTATTCCAGAAGTTAGAAATATGAAGAAAGCAGATGCCGAAAAAGTATTAAAAGATGCAAAATTAGATTTTAATATTGATGGTGATGGGGAATCAGTAATGAGCATTACTCCATATCCAGGTTACTCGGTAAAAGAAGGCTCGAAAGTAAATCTCCATACAAACAGTGACGGGACAGATAATAATGTCGTAATGCCAGATGTCAGGGGATATTCAAAAGAAGATGCTGCGTCTTTATTAAATAATCTTGGAATAACAGCTGCTTTTGAAGGAAATGGAGCTGTTTCAGCTCAAGATATTTCATCAGGAGAAGTAGTAACTAAAGGAACGACTGTTAAATTAACACTAAGTTCAGACTACAAAGATTAATGAAAATTAGTATGTGAGATTGCTTACATACTAATATTTTTTGGTAATAATTTTATTGCATATTTAAATATTTTTATAAAACTTTCGATAATTTTAAAAGTGAGACTAATTTTCTAGTTTTAAATGATTTTAACTCTAAAGAAGATAAATGGAGGAACTGAATTGAAGAAGAGAAAATACGGTAATAAAGTAAAAACACGTCAAAGGACGAGGTCTATTGCCTTTTCGTTGACGATAGTTTTTGCACTATTGATAATTAGACTCTCATATATTATGGGAGTTAAGAGTGCAGATTACTCTAAGATGGCAGAAGAACAATGGACTAGTGAGGTAAAAATAGATGCTCCGAGAGGAAGAATATTAGATAGAAACGGAAATGAACTTGCTGTATCTGCTAATGTTTATAGAGTAGACTTTGACCTAAATTCTTTGCGGACTTATTTAAAGAGGCCATTAAAATCTATTCCGAGCAAAGAGCTTGATCATATGAAAAGTGTAGGGATACCAATTCCATCGGGAGATAACGGATTAACCACAGATGATATTGCACCAGTAATAGGAAAGATATTAAATATGGATGCAGCAGAAATAAAAGCTGATTTAGAAAAGAAACTTCCAAGTGGTGCTGATGCAGGATCTGTTACTGTAGTACGTAAAATAGAAAAAGAGATGGCAGATAAGGTTAAAGAACTTAATATAAATGGAATTGTAGTTTCATCAGACACAAAGAGATATTATCCTAATAACAACTTTTTGTCACATGTTCTAGGAACTACTGATCCAGATGGTAAAGGGCTAAATGGAGTAGAGCTTCAATACAATTCATATTTGACAGGAATCCCTGGAATGAAGATTGCAGAATTTGATAAAAATAATGGAGACTTGCCTTATACAGAGCCTCAGTACACATCGCCTGTAAATGGTAAGGATGTGACGTTAACTATTGATGAAACTATTCAAAGCTTTGCTGAAAAGATAGCACAGCAGGCATATGAAGAGGATAAAGCTAAAGCTGTTTCAATACTGGTTATGGATCCTAAGAGTGGGGAAGTTCTGGCCATGGTTAATAAACCGGATTTTGATCCTAATAATCCATATAGTGGTGCAAATAAATTTGATGGTGCAAATCTCAACGATAAAACACAACAAATGTGGAGAAATAGATTAGTAAATGATACATTTGAACCTGGATCTATATTTAAAGTGTTTACTACTATATCTGGTCTAGAAAATAATGTGGTTAATAAAGATACACAATTTATAGATAATGGATCAATATCGGTAGGAGGCATTACTGTAAAGGATGCAGAAGAAGGATTAGGGACTCAAAGTTTACTTCAAATTTTCCAAAATTCATCAAATGTAGGATATGTAAGATTAGGAGAAATGCTTGGTAAGGAAAAGTTATGTGAAACTATTGATAAATTCGGATTTGGAAAAGTAAGTGGAATTGATTTGCCTGGTGAGGCTCCAGGTATTGTGAAACCAGTTGATAAAGTTTCAGAAGCAGACCTTGCAACGATATCATTTGGACAAACTAACACTGTAAACTCGGTTCAATATATGACCGCATTTAATGCTATAGCAAACGGAGGAACACTAATTCAACCACATGTAATGAAAGAAGTGACCCATAATGATGAAAATAATGTCAATATTGTAGATGAAACTTTTAAGCCTAAAACTTCTACAGTTGCAAGCTCAGAAAAGACAGCAGAACTGAGAACTTATCTCGAAGGAGTTGTAACAGGAGGATCAGCAGCAGCAACCTTTATTGATGGATATCATATTGGTGGTAAAACTGGTACGGCTCAAAAAGTTGTTGATGGTAAGTACGGGGAAGGTAAATATATATCTTCATTTGTTGGGATGGCTCCGGCTAATGACCCTAAAGTTACTATTATGATAACGGTTGATGAACCTGGAGGTGGTAACTATTATGCAGCACAAGTAGCTGTACCATATGCGAAACCATTATTTACGGATATTTTTAACTATCTAAATAGTAAAGCTTCTAATAATGATGAAAAAATTAGCAAAGATGTTGTTATTCCAGAAGTTAGGAATATGAAAACCAACGATGCAAAGAAAGTATTGGAAAATGCAGGGCTGGATTGCAATATAGATGGAGAAGGAGAAAACATAGTAAATATGACCCCATATCCAGGCTCGTTAGTAAAAGAAGGCTCGAAAATAACTCTTTACACAAGTGGTGATGCGACTTATAATAATAATGTTGCAATGCCAGATGTTAGGGGATATACAAAAGAGGATGCTACCACTTTATTGAAAAATCTTGGAATAGCAGCTGTTTTTAAAGGAAATGGAGCGGTTTCATCACAGGATATTTCAGTAGGTGAAGTTATCACTAAAGGAACGACTGTTAAATTAACCTTAAGCTCAGATTATAAGGATTAAAAAGTAATTGAAGGTGAATTAAAGCAGTTTTCTGTATAGAGAGTTTAAAGTCAATAAGACAAATGATAAAATACTAGCATGTGGGAATGCTCGCATGCTATATTTTTTTAGTATATGAGTTCTTAGGTGAAATTTTACAGTGTTATAAGCTATAAATTACAATGTAGGGTAAGGCCAATTAGTTAGGAGAGATTCAATATGAAGTTGAAAAGTGTTTTAAAGGAAATAGATTATGAAGTGATTCAAGGAAACATTGATGTGGAAATCAATAAAATAAATTACGATAGTAGAAAGGTTAAGAGCCTTGATATTTTTGTGTGCATAAAAGGATATGCAACAGATGGACATAAGTATATTAATAAGGCAATTGAAAATGGAGCTAAGGTAGTAGTAATACAAGATAGTATGGAAATAAAAGATAAAGATATTATTGTTATTAAGTGCGCTGACACAAGAAAAGCTTTAGCACTTATGGGAGCAAATTATTATGATAATCCTAGCGATAAAATGAAGATAATTGGTATTACAGGTACTAATGGAAAAACTACTACTGCTTTTATGATAAAAGAAATTTTAGAGGCAGATAATAAAAAGGTTGGACTCATTGGAACTATTGCTAATTTTATAGGTAAAGAAAAAATTCATACTGAAAGAACAACTCCAGAATCTTTAGAGCTACAAGAATTATTTTCTGACATGGTAAATAAAGGTGTAGAGTATTGTGTTATGGAGGTATCTTCCCATTCATTAGAATTGGACAGAGTTTATGGAGTTAAATTTGAAATAGGTATATTTACAAATTTAACAAGAGATCATTTGGATTTTCATAAGACATTTGAAAACTACTATAATGCAAAATTTAAACTATTTGAACGAGCTAGAATAAAAATTGTTAATGTTGACGATAATTACGGAGGAAGAGTAATTGAAGATCTAAATAAGTTAAATGCTGATAAGATTTATTCGTTCTCAGTAAAAAATAAGTCGGATTTTAAAGCACTTGATGAAGTTATGGGAAGCAGAGAAATTTTATTTAAGCTTAAACTCAAAGAAGATGAGCAGTTTATCTTAAATATACCTGGGGAATATAATATATATAATGCAGTAGGGTCAATAGCGGCATGTTATAAGTTAGGTATAAATGGAGAAGCAATAAAAAAAGGAATAGAAAATGTTGTTGTCTTAGGCAGATGTGAAAGAGTAGCTAAAGAATATAATTTACCATATGAAATTATTATAGATTACGCACATACACCAGATGGTCTTGAAAACATATTAAAAACTGCAAAAGGATTTACTAAAGGGAAGTTAATTTCTGTATTTGGCTGTGGTGGCGACAGAGATAAGGTGAAAAGGCCGCAAATGGGAAAGATATCAATCGATATTGCAGATATTTCAATAGTAACCTCAGATAACCCTAGAAGTGAAGAGCCGATGGACATTATAAAAGATATTGAAACTGGTCTTGATAAAGATAATTATATAGTAATTGAAAATAGAAAAGAGGCAATAAAAAAGGCTATAAGTATTGCAGAAGCAGATGATGTAATAGTTATTGCCGGAAAAGGCCATGAGACGTATCAAATTCTAAAGAATGAGACTATACATTTTGATGAAAGAGAAGTTGTTAAAGAAATACTTGATGAAATTAACAAATAGTGCTTTATAACGATAGTTAATTTTATCTAATGAGCTTTTATAAATTATAAGTAAATATAAATTGAATTTTTAGATCTTATATATTAATAGCATAGTTAAATTTTATTGGTTAATTGTTACTTACAAATTTGTATATAGAACTATTAACTTATAACTTTTAACTCTTAACTGAGAGCAAGGGGTGTTAAACTTGGATTTAAATTTGGAAGAGATAATAAAAGCAGTAGATGGTGAGATTTTAATTAAAAATAATGAAGGTTTATTTAATAGAATTTCTACAGATACAAGAAAAATAGAAAAAGATAATTTATTCATTGCATTAAAAGGTGGAAATTTTAACGGAAATGATTATGCTATACATGCTTTTGAAAAAGGTGCAGCAATAGTAATGATAGATGAAGTGAAGTTTAAATTTGAAGAATACGATAATATTGGAACTATCATTAAAGTTAAAGATACTAAAAGTGCATTAAGTGATTTGGCTAGGTTCTATAGAAAAAAACTTGGAATTAAAGTCGTTGGAATAACCGGATCTACAGGGAAAACATCTACGAAAGATTTGATTGCTGCATTTTTAAGCGGGAAATATAAAGTATTTAAGACTCAAGGAAATTTTAATAATGAAATAGGATTACCCCTTATGATATTTGAATTATCAAAAGAGGTAGATATTGCTGTGCTTGAAATGGGGACTAGTAATTTTGGCGAAATAAATAGACTTGCAAGCGTTGCACTTCCAGATATTTCAGCAATAACTAATATTGGAGTTGCACATATAGAATATTTGAAGACTAGAGAAAATATACTTAAAGAGAAGATGTGCATAAGTGATTTCTTTGAAAATAGAAATTCTTTAATATTGAACTGTGAAAATGATATGCTTAAGACAGTAAAGGAATCAGATAAGTTTAAACTTGAAAAAATAGGTTACGATGAAAATTATGATGTTTATGCTAGAAACATAAAGCTAACATCTGAGAATACTTCTTTTGATGTAATAACCAAAGATAATGAAAGTCATAAATTTACCTTAAATATGATTGGAGAGCACAATGTTCTTAATGCCCTTATAGGAATACAAATAGCGAAGGATTTTGGGCTTACATTTGAAGAAATGGAAAAAGGATTAAAAAATTTTAATGCAACATCGATGAGACTTGAATTTATTAAAAAGGATAACTTTACAATAATAAATGATTCTTATAATGCAAATCCTGATTCTATGAAAGCGGCACTTGAAGTTCTTAAGAATTATTCAGGAAATAAAAAAATTGCAGTTCTTGGAACAATGGGTGAGCTTGGAGATTATGCTATGGAAGCACATATAGATGTTGGAGAATTTGCAAGAGGAAAAGCAGACGTTTTATTAACCACAGGAAAATTTAAAGAGTGTTTTAAAAAAGGCTTTGATGAAGGTACAATAGTATTTGAAACTAAACAGGAGCTAATGGAAAAATTAGTTAATTTAATTGAAGCAGACAGCACTATTTTAGTAAAAGCTTCTAGAAGTGAGAAATTTGAAGAAGTAATTAAATATATAGAAGAAGTAAAATAAAACGAAGGAGGTGACTTGCCTTAATTTTGACATCTTAAAAAAATAATTGTTGTTTGCTGTTTATTTAAAAGTATATGGTGTGAGTAAGTATTGTTAAGAATACTTCATGGTGATTATAGCTTATATCTCAAATCAATATAATTAGAATATTTATCAAATTATTGCAATTACTTTAGAGTAGATGTCTTAGGCAACACTAGATGGGGGAAGTAATAAACATATTAAGTAATTATAAAATTTTGGCACCATTAATAATAGGATTTTTATTTGCAATAGTACTTGGGCCAATATTCATACCAATATTGCATAAACTAAAATTTGGGCAGAATATTAGAAAAGAAGGACCTAAGAGTCATCAGAAAAAATCAGGAACACCAACCATGGGAGGCCTTATATTCTTTATTGCAACAGCTGCCGCAATATTAATTTTGGGACAAAAGCTTATGAGCAAAGAGATGATTATGCTATATTCATTTCTTGCATTTGGATTTATAGGATTTTTAGATGATATATTAAAGATAATTCATAAAGATAATTTAGGATTAAGAGCAGCACAAAAGATGATATTATTGATTGTATTTTCAGTAGCATTAGCATGGTATGGATATACAACAATAGGAAGTGATATTTTAATACCATTTGTAAATGGAGAAGCAAGAATTTTAAATTTAGGTATTTTTTATATACCATTTATAGTAGTCTATTATGCGGCTGTAACAAATGCAGTAAATTTAACAGACGGAATAGACGGGCTTGCAACTTCTGTTACTATAATAGTATTAACTTTTTTTGCAATAGTAGGTTTTAGAACAAATAATAGTGAAGTTGCAATTTTTTCATTAGCATTAATTGGTGCTTTGCTCGGATTCTTAAAGTTCAACGCTTTCCCAGCGAAAATATTCATGGGAGATACTGGTTCTTTAGCTCTTGGTGGAGTTATAGGTACAATGGCCTTAATGTTAAAAATGGAGATATTTGTAGTTATAGTAGGTGGAATATATGTTATTGAAACTCTATCTGTTATAATCCAAGTCACTTCGTTTAAGTTAACTGGCAAAAGAGTGTTTAAGATGTCGCCTATACACCATCACTTTGAACAGCTTGGATGGAGTGAGGTAAAGATAGTCACAGTATTTTCTGTTATTACAGCAATTTTATGTGTGATAGGTTTTATGGCACTTTAGTTAATTAGATTTGGAGGATTTATGTATGAAAGTCATTAGGTCCAAAAGGAAAAATAAAATGGGTGAAATAGATTATGGAGTATTTTACTCCGTCCTTTTACTGCTTTCTATTGGGGTAATTATGGTTTATTCTGCGAGTTCATATTATGCAATGTTTGTAGTTCATGACAGCATGTATTTCCTGAAAAAACAGTTAATATCAGCAATAATTGGAGTTATCGCTATGTTATTTACAATGAGCTTTGATTATCATAGGATAAAGAGATTTACAGTACTTGCAATGATACTAACTATACCACTACTTCTAGCTGTGTTTCTTTTTGCTGGCGTTAATGGAGCTCAAAGATGGATTCCGCTTGGGCCGCTTGGAAGTTTACAGCCATCGGAAGTTGCGAAATATGTTGTGGTATTGTTTTTAGCAATGAGTCTAGAGCTAAAAGGAGAAGGAGTTAAAAATTTTTCAACAGGCATAGTACCTTATTTAGTGGTTGCAGGTTTCTATGCAGCTATTGTACTTGCAGAAAAAAACTTGAGTATTGCATCAGTTATAATGATAGTTACTTTTATTGTTCTTTTTGCAGCTGGAGGAAAGCTAAAGCATTTATTTGGGATTGTAGCTCCAGTTTTAGTAGCTGCTGCGCTTTTCTTCACTTTTTCATCAGATTACAGAAGAGCAAGAATGTTAAATTTCATAAATCCGTGGCAAGACCCAACAGGAGATGGTTATCAATTAATACAATCTTTCTATGCATTGGGTGCAGGCGGTATTACAGGCCTTGGTCTTGGTCAATCAAGGCAAAAAACTTTATATATGCCAGAGCCACATAATGATTTTATTTTCTCCATAATAGGTGAGGAATTAGGTCTTATAGGCTGTATATGCATAATAACTCTTTTTATAATATTGATTTGGAGAGGAATTAGCGTGGCGATGAAGGCAAGAGATACTTATGGTACACTTCTTGCAATAGGAATAACATCTGTAATAGCTGTTCAATCTCTTATAAATATAGCAGTTGTAACTGGTTCAATGCCGGTTACAGGAGTTCCTTTACCGTTTATTAGCTATGGTGGATCGTCACTGGTAATAAATATGACGGCAATAGGAATACTTTTAAATATATCAAGGCAGCGTGAAGGTAGAGATGAGTAAAAAAGGGTTGTGGATAATAACTCTAATACAATAAAGAAAGATACAGGACAAAGAACTAAAAAATAATTCTTTGTCTTGTATTTTTTAGAAAATATAGAAATCTATTTGAAAATTTAATGAAAATATTTTGTTAAAGTGTTATTATTATATATGAAATTTATATAATATATGATTATAAGTAAAACATGCTACAGTATATGTAATATGTAAAGAATAGGGATGTTTATGGCAAAATTAAATGGTGATAAATTAAGAAATACTAAAAGAATACCGAATAGTAATAATAAATTAATCTTAAGATTAAGGAAAAGAAGATTAATTAAGAAAATAATATTGATTGTTATAATTTTTGCTATTGGAATAACAATTTTTGCAGTTAAATCGGATTTTTTTATAATTAAAAAAGTGGCTATTTTAGGAAATCCAGTAATGAGTGGAGAAGATGTTAAAAAAAATACAGAGAATTTAATAGGTCAAAATATTTTATTTATAAATAAGAAAAGTATTATAGAGCAGGCAGAAAAAAATCCATATGTAGAGAATGTTGAAATTAGTAAAGCATATCCGAAACAAGTTAATATTAAAGTAACAGAAAAGCAAGGAGCTTTTTATATTGAAAAAGATGGACAAAATTATGTGTTAGATAGTGATGCACGATTGTTAGAAAAAACAGATGATGTTGAAAATAGGAGTTTGGTAAATTTAAAAGGAATTGAGTTAAAAAATGTTGATTTAGGAAGTAAAGTTTTAGATGACAATCGAACATTGCAGCTTTTAGATGTTTTTTACCAAATAATAAAAAGTAATCCTACTAATTTCAATATAGACTGCATTGATGTAAGTGATTTTATGAATATAAAAGTATATATAGGAAAAGTTGAAGGTAGAATAGGCGATGATGAAAACATACCTGATAAAATGAATAAGCTATTACATATAATTCAAGATCCTAATATTGGAATTGTAAAAGGATATGTAGATGTAGGCTTTAATGGAACACCTGTATATTATAAGGAAGAAAGGTAAGGTAGGAATGAAAATATCTAGATCCCAGTTATTTGTAGCAATTGTTTGTGCACTTTTAGGTTTTTTATTAGCATATCAGTTTAAAGTTTTATCTAACAAGAATATTGAATCTAATATTAATAATTATGATAAAAATGATATAATTTCAGAAATTGAAGCACTAAAGAAGGAAAAGGAAGAATTACAGACTACAAATTCTAAATTATCGGAACAACTTAAAGAAATGGAAGAGACAGCAGCTAAAGATGGTGATGTTGGTTCAGACATAAAAAACCAGCTTGATAATGCCAGAATGCATTTAGGTGTTGTTGATGTAAAAGGACCGGGAATAGTACTTACC
>JAEZKY010000193.1 GCA_023435985.1 Bacillota bacterium
ACAAACATTTGAATTAAAAAATGAAAATTATTATAATACCGAAAAGGGTAATTAATATGTAATATAAGCTCTCATTTTATGTTAAAATATAGTAAAGTTTTATTAAAGTAGGATGTGGTAAAAGTGATATTAGAAACTGACAGATTAATTTTGCGTCCATGGAAAGAGGAGGATGCACAAGAGCTCTATAGATATGCTAAAGACCAGGAGGTAGGACCTGCTGCAGGATGGCCGGTACATACTGATGTTCAGAATAGCCGCCAGATTATTGAAAATGTCTTATCTAAAGACGAAACTTATGCAGTTGTATTAAAAGATAAAGATTTACCAATTGGCAGTGTAGGACTTATGATTGGTAAAGACAGCAATATAGCTATAAATAAGGATGAAGGTGAAATTGGCTATTGGCTTGGTGTTCCTTATTGGGGGCAAGGTTTGATTCCGGAAGCAGTTAGGGAGCTTATGAGACATGGTTTTGAAGATATTGGTTTCAAAGTTATTTGGTGTGGATATTATGATGGGAACGAAAAATCTTGGCGTGTTCAAGAAAAATGTGGTTTTAAATATCATCATACCAAAAAGGATGTAAAATTAGAGCTGATTGATGATATTAGAACAGAGCATATTAACTGTATCACCAAAGAACAATGGCTTAGTATATATAAATAATGAATTTGAAGGGTATATAAAGATGGTTTTATTAGTAGTTGATACACAAAAATTAATAACAAAAGAAAGTTATAAATATCATAATGAATTTATGTGGAATGGCAGATATGCAGAATGTATTTCATTAGATGAAACAATTAAAAGAATGAAATAGTTAAAGTTAAAATTATAAAGCACACTCATTGTAGTGTGCTTTAGTGCATATAAATGAATTAAAAATGACTTTCTATTTCTTTAATTTTATCGTACAGCATTTGATTTGTAGGAAGAAATAAGCCGTGCTTTTTACCTAATGAGAGTACGGTACCTGCAAACAGTTCAACTTCACTGTAGCGTTTTGCGTCTAAATCCTGTCTCATAGATGGTTTCCCCTGAGGACTAAGGCCTTCTAGAACTTGAAGCCAGTAGTTCAGGTCAGCTTGTGTTAAATAGACATTTTCCTTTTCTGATAAGCTAAGTACTTCTTTCATGGCGGATATCATAGTATCTCTTGCAGGTCCTTCCTTCAATATACCGCCATAGTCACATTCATAAACAGCTACAGTCTGATTGACACCTACATTCAGCATGAATTTACCCCAGAGCCTTTTTTGCATGTCAACGTCAACTTCATGAGGAAGGCCTACTTTTTTAAAAAATCGTGCTACAGCCTCTACCTTTTCTGATGAATGTATTCCCGGTTTAATATCACCAAAGCAAATCATTCCCATATGTTCATAGGTAAGTTTATTACCAATTTTAACTGCATCCATTCCCTGAGCCACGCTATAGAGGATATTATCCATACCAAAAGTCTGTCCAATGATTTCCTCACTGCTGATCCCATTAAGAAGAGACATAATAATAGTATTAGGTCCAACTTGTTTTTTTACAGTTTGTATAGCACTTACTAATCCGTCAAACTTTACGGAAAATATCAGTAAGTCTGCAGGGCCGCAATTTACTTCCGGTGTTACATAGTTAAAATCGCAGATTTCGCTGTTACAATAAACATGTTCTGATTTATATCTGTCAATTCTTTTAGAATCAGCAATAATTCTAAGATCATCTTTGAGCATATGCTTAGAAAGGCGGTTCCCGAATAAAATACCTAGGGCGCCCAAGCCTATAATAGATACTGTTTTAATTTCCATAAACTCTTCCTCCTATGGTTATTTATACCTTATTATACTATATCAAGGGTATAAGAACAACGTTCTGTCAGCATTATAAGCTGTATTAGGTGAATATTTAAAAAGGGTAAAGTTATTAAAAAATATAAAACGGAATTAGTTAGATTTTAATTAGTAAGAGTTTATGTAATGTAAGCTCCTATTTTATTTTAAAATATAATCTTTTAACAGTATGTAGTATTAATTTAATAACTTTACCAAAGGGGGGAATACTTACTATGATGAATATATTCTATTTTGATAAAAATTTATTGTAAAACGATAAATGATTTGCTATTATATTACTGATAATAAATAAATGAGGTGCTTTTTATGAAACTAAATACAATACCATTTTTGAAGAAACTAGGAACAACACTATTTTTAAAAATAGCTGTTATACTTATTGGAATACCAGTTCTTGCTTTGTGTATATTTTTAATTCCATATATAGGAGATTACACAGCAGATTTATATCCGAATATTGCTTGTATGAAATATCTGGTTTTAATGGATTTATATGCAACGGCAATACCTTTTTACTTGGCTTTATATGAGACTTTTAAACTTTTAAGCTATATTGACAAGAACAAAGCTTTCTCAGAATTATCTGTAAAGGCTTTAAAGAATATAAAATATTGTGCAATCACATACAGTAGCTTATATATAATAGGCATGCCATTATTTTATCTCATAGCAGAGGTGGACGACGCTCCAGGTATTATATTAATTGGATTGGTCTTTATTTTTGTAGCAATTGTAGTTGCAGTCTTTGCAGCCGTACTCCAAAAGCTTTTAAAAGAAGCTATAGATATAAAATCAGAAAATGATTTAACGATTTGAGGTGACAAACATGGCGATTATAATAAATATTGATGTGATGTTAGCTAAAAGGAAAATGAGTGTGACAGAACTCACAGAGAAGGTTGGAATAACAATGGCTAATCTTTCTATCCTTAAAAATGGAAAGGCAAAGGCAATTAGATTTTCGACTTTAGAGGCAATATGTAAAGCCTTGGATTGTCAGCCTGGCGATATTATAGAGTATAGAAGTGACATAGATACTCAAAAATAGAACAAACTTAATTATAGATGATGAATTACATATTTTATACTGCAATTATAATTTTTTTCTAAGGAGTTTCGTCTAATAATTTGAGGAGGTAATATATGAAGATTAAGTTAATTCAGCCTGCAATGCTTCCGAGACCTATGGATACAAAATTAAAAACAAGAATGTCTCCTTCATTAGCTCTACTCACAATAGCAAATCTTACGCCAAAGGAACACCAGGTTAAAATTGAAAATGAAAATGTTGAAAGGATAGATTTTAATGAACCTGTAGATTTGGTAGCTATAACTGTTACTGTTGATGCTATGAATAGAGCAGTAGAAATAGCAAAGGAATTCCAAAAACGTGGTATAACAGTAATTGCAGGAGGAATACATATAACAGCAGATCCAGAAGGAGCTGTTAACAGCTTTGATGCAATAATAGTAGGAATGGCTGAGAGAGTTTGGGCAAAAGTGCTTAAGGATACAGAAAATAATTCCATTAAAAAGGTATATTATGATATGGAGAATATGGAAGGGAAGAAAATAGTATCACCTAAGTATGATATCATTGATAATAAAAAGTATTTATATACCAATATAATTAGTACAAGCAGAGGCTGTCCTTTTAAATGCGATTTCTGCTATAATAGCTGTACAAATACCCTTAAAACTTATATTAATAGACCCATAGAAGATGTAATTAAAGACATTAAAACTCTAAAAACAAAACATATTATGTTTATTGATGATAATTTTATTGGAAATCCAAAATGGACCAAAGAACTATTAAAGAAAATAAAACCTCTAAAGCTCAAATGGAATGCAGCAGTTACTTCTAATATAGTGAACATGCCTGAATTGTTAGATGAAATGAAAGAAGCCGGCTGTCAAAGTCTTTTCATAGGTTTTGAAAGTATAAATAGTAAATCCATAGAAAGTGTTCATAAAGTTCAAAATAGTGTAAAGAGATATGAGAAGCTTGTAGATGAAATTCATAAAAGGGGAATAATGATAAATGCAAGTTTTGTTTTCGGATTAGACGAAGATGATGCATCTATATTTAAGAGTACTCTAGAGTGGATAGTTAAAAATAAAATAGAAACAGTAACTTCACATATAATGACACCGTATCCTGGTACAAAGTTATACTCAGCTTTATTAGAGGAAAATAGAATAGTAGATTATAATTTATCTAATTATAATACTTCCCATGTTGTATATAAACCAAAGAATATGACAGCAGAAGAATTATATAATGGATATCTATGGATCTATAAAGAAATATATACGTTTAAAAATATAATGAGAAGACTTCCAAAATCTAAAAAACAATGGATTCCCTTTTTAGCTTTTAATTTTCTTTATAGGAAGTTTGGAAAATTAACTGAGTTATTATGCAGCATAGTTTCTTTTGAAGTTATAGGAAGATTTTCTAGATGGGTTGCCTATAGAATAAAATAAGTAAATGAATAATTTTGATACCTTTATAGCAAATGTTAAAAGTGTATATTTGGAGGAAATAATGAGTGAAACACGTAAATTACTAATTTTTAGTGAATATAAAGATGTATTTGAGGTAATTAAAAATTTATTAAAAGATAATGAAAAGCTAGTAATAGCTATTGATGGAAGATGTGGCGGGGGAAAGAGCTCTTTAGGAACAATGCTTACAGAAGAGTTTGACTGCACCCTTTTTCACATGGATGATTTTTTTCTGCCTTTTGAGATGAAAATTTCAGAAAGGTTAAGCAAGGCTGGTGAGAATGTTCACTATGAGAGATTTGAGGAGGAAATATTAAGGCCTTTAAAAAATAATAAGCCTGTAATATATAGGAAATATCTATGTAATAAATGGGAGTTTAGTCAGCCTATTAAAGTGGAAACTAAAAACTTAACCATAGTTGAAGGAAGCTATAGTCTTCATCCTGCCTTAAGAAATTATTATGATTATAAAATTTTTATAACTGTTGATTCAAAGGTGCAGTATGAGCGAATTCTAAAACGCAATGGTAAAGAAAAGCTGCAGGATTTTCTAAATAAATGGATTCCCATGGAGGAGGATTACTTTAAAGAACTGGATATTAAAAATCAATGTGACTTAATACTTGATACTACAATGATAAAATTAGAATAAGTTCTTTGAAAATTGAATAATGTGATATTTATTATGTATGTTATAATAAATTCATAATATTAAGATATTGTTCATCAATTTTTTTGTAATTTGGAGATTATAATATTATACAGAGATTTAAAAATATAAGAGGAGTGTATCAGCATGAATGACAAAAGAAATGTTTTAGATAAGGGTCCTTTTTTTCATGGTACTAAGGCAGAACTGAAAATTGGAGATTTATTAGAACCACAACACTTATCAAATTACCAAAATAAAAAATCTAACTATATTTATTTTACTGCAACATTAAATGCTGCTAAATGGGGTGCTGAATTAGCAACATCTAAATCAAAAGAAAGAATTTATATTGTAGAACCATTAGGTGAATTCGAAAATGACCCAAACTTAACTGACAAGAGATTTCCTGGAAATCCAACCCGTTCTTATAGGTCTAAATCTCCTTTGAAAGTAGTAGCCGAATTAGGTTCATGGGAAAGACATTCAGATGAAGAAATAAATCATATGCTTTTATCCTTAAAGAAGTTAAATGATGAAGGAAAAAATGTAATATACGATTAATCCATAAGTATATAAGTAACAACATTGCAAGGTAATTAGTGAGCTAATTTCTTAAATCATGAATTAAGAAATTAAATACTAAATTGTAAAATCGCATTATTCAAAAGATTGAGATTGCTATTTTTTAAGGCATCATATAAATTGAAGTGAACGACACCCTTGTAAGTGTCGTTCACTTTTATAATAAGCTTAAACAATATTCTTTACCATAGTTTAGAATCAATTCATCTACAAGGTTTAATGAATTTTTTTATGAAACAGTTCATCCAATAACAATATTTCTGCTTTTGCGCTTACAGCATGATTTCCAAGCAAAACATCAATGGTAAAATCATTGCTTAGCATCTGGCGGTACATGGCGATAATATCATTTTCTGATAATTCTCCCATTGATTTTGTTTCTAGTGGGATTACAGGAATTCCTGCCTTAGCTACCAAGTGTAAATTTTGCTTTAATTCTTTGGCAATCTTAAGTAAAGTGCTTTCACTCTTTGCTGTCTCTACATCCATTACACCAGTATTAGTATAAAAATGCTTGATAACTATAGCGGATGCAGTATGGGAAATATGGAATGCTTTAATGTTTTCTTGTATTTCATAATGCAGATTCGATGCTTCAAATATTTGAGCAAGTTCTTTAACTCTTTCAGTAATTTGTCCATTTATTTCACCGAAAATTGTTCCTTGATGTTTTTCAGAACCAAATTGGGCATACAGAATACCATCTTTCATGTCGCCGCCTGCACCTGGAAATCCAGGGAGTAACCTATCACCTACAATTTCAAGCCAACGGTCATATCCCATAGTATTGGTTAAGGTAATAATGGTTTTACTATGATTATTCTTAATTGCAGACAGTGCAGTTTCAGATTGATCATAACGCACTGGAACAAAGATAAAATCGTAGATATCATCATCTTCTAGCTTTTCAATGGTCTTAATAGATATGTTTTTTGTGACTCCATTATCGTTATAGCGCAATCTATCCCTTTTAAGAGCTTCAAGTCTTTTTCCTCGAGCTAATAATGTAACGTCAAGTCCTGAATGTGCAAATCTAAGTGCATATATACTGCCAACAACACCGGCACCAAATATTAAAATTCTTTTTTGTTTTATATTCAATATTATCCATTCCTCTCAAGAAATTAGTTACAAGTTGTCTAAGCAACATGTGTGTGATATCATCATAATACGGTACTCTTATGATTACAACCAGCAGATTAAATGAAAAGTTGCTTAAACAACAGATTTTTATATTTGATGTTTTAGAAAGGAAGATTAAAATATGATAAATCAAGATGATCCAAGAGTTTTGCGTACAAGACAATTAATAAGGGAAGCGTTTAGTGCCTTGTTACAGAAGAAAGGCTTTGATGCAATTACCATAAAAGATATCGCACAAAAGGCTTCTATTAATCGTGCTACCTTTTATGCCCATTATGAAGATAAGTATGCTTTATTAGAAGAGATTATAGAACAGGCTTTTAATAAAATGTTTCCTAATCAAATTCTGCATGCTCAGGATTTTACAGATGAAATATGCAATCAGCTAATCTTAATGACATACAATTACATAATAAGTTTTTATAAAACATGCAGAATGGATTCCAAATCTATTGCTACACTTGTTGACGATAAGATAAGAAATATGCTTAAGGAAAGGATAGAAGGAATACTTTTGAAAGGGAATACCTTCCGAATAGGGGATGATCTTAATTTAAGGATCATTTCAGCTATGACATGTTCAGCTATTTATGGAGGTGCATATTCTTGGTTTAAGGATGGTGAAAATGATCGAACTGATTTACTTGTAGACATTGTCCGCCCTTATGTAATGAAGAGGATGGATATGTGTCGAAATTAAGATGAATAATGTTATTATTTCCCAACTATCAAATCTTTAAGTACGTATGTGAGGAAGGGTTATAATAATTTAAATGATTTCTTTTCTGACAGCAATAATATAATCCACGTTATCGACACTGACAATTTGAATTATATTATTACTGTTTATTATTAAATTTATCTAATCTTTTTTATTTAGCAGTCTAAAATTCATAGCAAAGATAACTTAAGTTTCCTAATTGATAATTTCTAAAGATAACTTTAGGGGTTAATTTTGGGCTGCTGCCTAAAGCTATAAATAGTGGGACAAGATGATCTGCAGTTGGAACTGCAAGGCTTGCATTAGGAGCATCTTCTCGATAGTTATTAAGGGCACTAAAATCTTTGTTTTCTATTTTTTCAATCAACCAGTCATCAAATTTTTTAGCCCAGGAATCAACAGTATCCTTATCAAAATCAACTAATCTTAGATTATGAACTGTATTTCCACTTCCAAGAATCAAAATATCTTCTTCAACCAGTTCCCTAAGAGCACTACCTATTTTAATTTGAGTATCAATAGGAAGAGTATAATTTATAGAAACCTGAACAACTGGTATATTAGCTTCTGGATAAAGATGTTGTAAAAGAGTCCATGCACCGTGATCCAGACCTCTTGTCAAATCTGCTTTTACAACAATACCTGAAGTAATTAATTTTTTTTGAACTTTTTCTGCAATAGTACTGGAACCTTTTGCAGGATATTTAATTTTATAGAGTTCTTCTGGAAAGCCATAAAAATCATATATAGTATCATAGTTAGAATCAGAAACAGAAATAGTAATTGTTTCAGTAGTCCAATGAGATGTGAAAACAACTATAGCTTTTGGACTAATAGAACGTCCAAGGCTATTTAAAAATTTAGTATATGTGTTTTGCTCAATTGCCATCATAGGCGAACCGTGAGCTAGAAACAAAGGTTTAATCATAAAAAGCACCTCCAAATATTTTTATTAGGTTAAATATATTCTATGAACAATTATTCAAGAATAAAGGATTTATAAAAGAAATCAGCAGTAATTGACTATTAGTATAATCCTTGCAATATATAAGTTGCAAGGATTACCTTACATTAAGCATTAATGTAACTAAACTGTAAATTTACTCTGCTCATCGATTAATTTTTTTGTCATATTATTCAAGGTAGCAGCAGTTGATGCTACATCATTAGATAGATTGTGCATTTCATCAGTAGAAGCAGATATTTCTTCAGTAGAAGCAGATATTTCTTCAGCTATGGCAGATGTGTTTTCAATTTTATCAAGAATATCTTTCTTTTCATTATTTATTTCTATAGCCGACATATTTACAGATTGTACTTTTGGAATTATAGCTTTAATAACATCAAGTATATTTTCAAATGAGTTTAAGGTCTCATTTATAATGTTAACTTGATTGTTAAGATCTGCATTCATGTTATTTGTATCTTCTGTTATTGTATTAGTATCATTAGAAATATCAGATATTAACTTACTAATATTCTTCGATGATGACTTTGTTTGCTCTGCTAAAACTTGTACCTCGTTTGCTACTACTCCAAAACCCTTACCTGCTTCACCAGCATTGGCAGCTTCTATAGATGCATTTAATGCTAATAAGTTAGTTTGATCTGCTATTGAATTAATCATTTGTACTATGTTATTTATTTCTTTTACATTGCTGTTAAAGGTAATGATTTTATTAGATAAAGTTTTAAAGGATAAGCTTATGCTGTTTACTGCATCCATTAACAATTTCATACTTGAACTGCTGCTATTTGCAAGATTATTCATTGTTATTGTATTTTTATCTATATCCTTAATGTTCATTACTATGTCTTCAAGTTTACTACTGAAAGTATTTAAAATTGTAGTAATTTCAACTAGATTATTGGCTTGAGAATTAATTCCAATTGCCACTTCCTGAATTGAACCTGACACATTATTAGAAGATGAAAGCATATTTTGAGATATAGTTGATAAATTACTAGAGTTTTCATCTATTATTATGGAATTATCTTTAGAGATTTTAATCATGGCTCCAATTGAGCTTTGCATAGTATCCATAGAGTTAGCCATATCACCAATTTCATCTTTAAAATATAAATATTTTCTATCTATTTTATCAGTAAAGTTTCCAGTAGCTAATACATTTAAAGAATTAGAAGTATATTTGATTCTTGCAGATAATCTATTAGAAATAATATAAATTACAAGAATTCCTATAATCAAAAACAATATAGATGTAATAGTTATTGAAAATTTTAGAGAGTCAAGTTCTGACAAAAGTTCAGATTTTTCTAAAATGACAACTACGGACCATTTTTCCTTTTCAATTGGAGCAAAGCCTCCATAAGATTCTTTTCCACCAAAAGTATATAAACTTAAACCAGTTTCACCGGCTATCATTCTTTTTTGCATGTCAGCTATGCCTGCTAAATTAGGATCTTTTTCCGCTTCTCTAATAGAATTGTATTGATTTAAGGGCATACTTGGATCTTTATAAGCAATACTATTACTTTGACTATTAATCATATAAGCACTTCCAGTTTTCCCAAAAGAAATCTTCTTAATCATCTCGCTAAGTTCCATTCCATCTCTGACTGATACTAATACACCTGTAATTGAAGTATCATTTTTTATTGGTACAGAATATACCATTGTCATTGCAGTTTTTCCTTCATTAACGACAGGATCATCAATAAAATTTTCTCCGGATATTGATTTTTTAAAATAAGTAGTATCTTTTATATTAGTCTGCTCACCAGTAGTATACGTAATGTTCCCATTTAGATCAGCATATCCTATTTTAATACTGCCATTTCTTTTGGCTTCAGCCTTTAAGGTTTCCATTAATTTATCGGGCTCATCATTGTTTAATGAAGCGATTTTGGCGGCTACTTCCAGTGAATTTAATTGATTGTCTAAATTGGCCTGAATCGTATTAGAAGCCTGGATGGCTATTTCTGGTAATGTCTTTGTAATATTTGATACTAAAGCATTAGAAGCATTAATATAAGAAATAATCCCAAAGCCACTGCTTACAACTAAAAGTAATATACTTATCAAAATAATTAATTTTGCTTTTATAGTTTTCATAAACATAATTAGATCAACTCCTTAATATTTTTCTTATCTGCATATAGATCACGCATTTTTACAAGCAACTTTTGAGCTTTTAATAGTGAGTGAGATAACTCAATTGTTTCTTCTTCAGAAAGAACATTAAATCTTTCTAAAAAGATATCTTCTTCATTTGCAGCAATAGATGAAATAAGATTTAATGCTTTATTTGATAGGGATAAATAAACGATTCTTTTGTCTTTTTCATCTTGTTTTTTTATTAAATAATCAAGATTATACAAAGTATTAATACTTCTACTTGTATTTGGTACAGATACGTTTAATTTTTTACTTATTCTTGAGACTGTAGTTTTACCTTCAAAATGAATAAAATTTAATATTTTAGAAAAAAGAGGAGTGATTTCTGTATTAGTTAAGTCTGGAATAAGATTCATAAATTCAGCATTAAATAAGCTGTAAAAGTTCACCATATTTAAAATTAATTCTTGAGCATCATTTTTAGTCATATGAAATCTCCTTTAATAATAATTATTGTTTAAAAGTATTCTACCAAAATAGTTATCAATTGACAACTATTTTTCTAATTTAATTTCAAATTTGCATAAATGTACTTATTTAGATATAAATTCTAATTGAAATAATACATTTTATTAGAATATTAGTTTTAGAAATTCTGAAAAACTTTCATAATTCATGTTGTGAATTCTTGAATGTACATTGTTAATTTGAATTTATATAGCTAAGATTTATCATATTGATTCATTAATTTTTAACAGTCTTATTAGTGTATTGATTAATTATTTTGGATAGAGAAAATTTAGAATTCTTTCTTGCCAGATACTAAATCTGTGCTAAAATGTTAATAAATTATGAAATAGGATACTTAGTGTATAATTCAGCTATATGATAATCAAAAAGTTAGGAGGCAGGTCTGTGACTAATAAAGAAAAGATTAAAGAGAAATTGAAAGAACTTTCTCTGAAAATAGATGGTAGCAGAGAATACGGTTTAAATGCTTTAACTATAGCAGATAACCTTAAGCTTCAAAGAAATCTAGTAAGTCACGTGTTAAATGAGCTGACAAAAGAGGAAGAAGTAATAAAAATAAATAAGAGACCTGTTTACTTTATAACCAAAGAAGTATATGAAGAAGATAGAGATAAATTTAAATTAATTGCTGAGTATTTTAAGGAATGTAGTAAATCAAATACTAATAAAGAAACAGATGACTTTGATGAGCTTGTAGGAGCTAAAGGAAGTTTAAAGGAGATTGTTAAGCAGTGTAAGTCAGCAGTATCATATCCTCCAAATGGATTACCATTTTTACTTATTGGAAGTTCCGGGGTAGGAAAGAGTTTTTTAGCACAAAAGGTATATGATTATGGAAAAAGCAGTAGTTATATAAAAGCCGATGCACCCTTTGTAGTGTTTAACTGCGCGGAATATGCAAATAATCCGGAATTATTTTCTGCCATATTATTTGGAGCAATTAAGGGGGCTTATACTGGGGCAGATAGTGATAGAATAGGCCTTATTGAAAAAGCAAATGGTGGATATCTCTTTTTAGATGAAATCCATCGTTTACCACCAGAAGGTCAGGAAAAGTTATTTTTATTTTTAGATAAAGGTGTGTTTAGAAGACTTGGTGAAACAGAAAAAAAGAGAAATGCTAATGTGAGATTAATTTTTGCAACTACAGAAAGTTCTGAAAATAAATTCTTACAAACATTTTTAAGACGGATACCTTTAAAAATAAAGATACCAAATTTTAAAGAAAGACCCTTAAAGGAAAAATTTGATCTTATAGAATATTTTTATAAAAAAGAAGCAGTGAATATAAGTAGAGATATTATAGTAAACAGTCAGGTTATAAATATATTGATTAATAGTAATGCTCAAGGAAATATTGGGAAACTTATAAATGCTATAAAGCTTAGCTGTGCCAATGCATTAAGTAATATAATTGAGAAGAATAAAAAAGCATTAAAAGTAAAAATCAATAATCTCCCAAGCGATATTATTGATAAAGATGAAGATATTGAATTAAATAACTTAAATATAAAGGATATGTTTATAAGCTGCCTAGAAAAAAATGATCAAAATTATCTTAATGTGCATTCTAATAAAGTTTCTGAGATCACTGAAGAATTAAATGAAAATATTAAAGAATTAAAAGAAAATAGTATAACAATTGATGAGTTTATTCTTAAAAGCATGAGAATATTTAATAAATTAATAGATCATATTGTATTTAATGAAAAATATAAAAGCTCAAAAAATGTTATATATAAATCAATAGAAAAAAACATTGAAAATACGCTGCATTTTATGAATATAAATTATGGAATTGATTATTTAGCCAATAGTTCAGAAATTATAGCTAATCTTATAGCATATTTTGTTGAATTTCAAAGTGAAAGTTATAATGAAGCGGTTGCTTTAATAGTTGAGGAAATGAGCAAAAAGTTCCATAAAGAATATGTTCAGGTTTCAAAACTGATAAAAGATATAGAGGATAATTTAGATTTAGAAATAAATAAAACAGCTGAATTATATATGCTTATTTACGTAAAGTCACTAGATAAATCAACTCAAAACAATCTTAATGCAATAATTATAACTCATGGTTATTCAACTGCCAGCAGTATTGCAGGAGTAGCTAATAGACTGTTTGGAAAATATATTTTTGAACCTTTTGATATGCCAATAGAAAGCTCTCCATTAGACATAAGTACAAAAATTTTAGAGTATGTAAAAACGATAGATACTTCTAAAGGTCTTCTTATACTTATTGATATGGGATCTCTTGAGACTATATATATTTTGCTGGAAAACGAGGTATATGGAGATATAGCTATAGTAGATAATGTTTCTACTAAATTAGCCTTAGACGTTGGAAGCAGGATACTTAAGCTTCAGCCATTAAAACAAATTGCAGATGAAGCAGCAAGGAAAAATGTGAGTAAAGTAAATTATATAGAATCCAATAAAAAGAAAACAGATGTTATAATAACAACCTGTATAACAGGTATTGGGACAGCAAGTAAAATTAAAGATTTGTTAAATAAATGTTTTAGTGAAGACGAGGTAAAGGTTACAGCTTATGATTATGAGAGTTTAAAAGAAAATGGTAAAGAAGATTTTGTATTTAAGCAATATAATGTAAAACTTATTATTGGTACAAATGACCCTCAGATAAATGGTGTTCCTTTCATATCTTTAGAAAATCTCATAATGAAAAAAGCGGATGTAGTTCTTGCTAATACCTTAAAGGGAATTGTAGATAACAACATAATAGAAAAAATAAATAAGGAAGCCATTAAGTTATTCACTTTAGAAAATGTTTTAAATTACTTAACAATACTAAATCCAGATAAAATAGTTGATCAAGTGGAAGATGCACTTATAACTTTGGAAAGAAGTTTAGGTTTCAAATTAGAAAATGATTTGAAAATTAGTTTATATATACATATCAGCTGCATGATTGAGAGATTAGTTATAAAAGATCCTATTATGAATTATAGAGATTGTGAAGGTTTTGAAAAGTGTCATGTACACTTCATAAAATTGACTCAAAAAGCCTTTAGTGTAATAGAACACTTCTATAGAGTTGAGATACCTATATCTGAAATAGGTTTTATATATGATAGCATAAAAAATAAAGTGAAAAATTTTGATATGTAAAAAGAAAATTTTAAATATAAGAAAAGTGAGTGATTATAAGGGGTAACAGAACTTGAATGCGTAGCTTGTAAATGAAAATAGAATATTTTATGTTGTGAAACTCGTGTTAAGTAGTAAGTGTGTACACTATTTGGCACGAGTTTTGCTTTGTATAATTATATAAAAATAAAAAGGGGGATTAAGAAATGCCAAATATATTAATGACAAGAATCGATAACAGATTAGTACATGGACAAGTAGGCGTTACTTGGACAACAGCCTTAGGAGCAAATTTGCTTGTAGTTGTAGATGATGTTGCAGCAAGTGATTCAGTGCAGCAGCAATTAATGTCAATGACAGCAGAATCATCAGGTGTTGGGATCAGATTTTTCACAATTCAAAAGACAATAGATGTCATACACAAAGCAGCGCCAAGTCAAAAAATATTTATAGTTTGTAAAACACCGGAGGTTGCAAGAAAATTGGTTGATGGTGGGGTTCCAATAAAAGAATTAAATGTTGGAAACATGCATTTTTCAGAGGGAAAGAGAGCAATCACTAAAAAGGTATATGTAGATGACAAAGACGTAGAAGACTTAAAGTATATCGAATCAAAAGGTGTAAAAGTATTTGCTCAAGATACACCTGGAGATATAAAAAATAGTATTGAATAATAAGGGGGAATTATAATGCATAGTATAACGTTAATACAAGGTATTCTTCTTTCAGTTATGGCAGTTATAGTAGGATTTGATTTTTGGCTTGAAGGACTTTATATTTTTAGACCAATAATAGTATGTACACTAACAGGAATTATTTTAGGAGACGTTACAACAGGACTAATTGCAGGAGGACTTACTGAATTAGCCTTTGCTGGACTTACACCAGTAGGAGGAACTCAACCTCCAAATCCGATACTAGCAGGTATTATGACAACTGTTATAGCTTATACGACTGGAGCAGATGTTAAAGCTACAATAGGACTTGCACTACCTTTTAGTTTCTTAATGCAATATGTCATTCTTTTCTATTATTCAGCATTTTCAGTATTTATGAATAAAGCAGATAAGTATGCAGAAGAGGGAGATACTAAGGCATTCACAAAATTAAACCTAATGACAACTCTTATTGTAGGTTTAACTTATGGAGTTATAGTATTCTTATGTACTTATGTAGCTCAGGAGCCAATGAGAGTTTTAGTAGATAATATGCCTGCATGGTTAAAGCATGGTTTTGAAATAGCAGGAGGAATCTTACCAGCAGTTGGATTTGGACTATTACTCAGAGTAATGCTTAAGATTGAATATGTACCATTTTTAATAATAGGATTTTTAGTAGCTTCTTTTGTTCAATTTTCAAATTTATTACCAGTAGCATTAATTGGAGCAGCACTTGCTTTATATGGATATATTAATGACAAAAATAAAGCTCAAACTACTAGTATTGCAGCGAGCAATCAAGGAGGAGAAGATTATGAAGATGGAATCTAACAATAAATTAACTAAAAAAGATCTTAGAAAGCTTGCCTTTAGATCGGTTTTACTTCAAGCTAGTTTTAACTATGAAAGAATGCAGGCAGCAGGCTGGACTTGTGCCTTGTTACCCTTCTTAAAGAAAATTCATAATAATGATAAAGAAAAAGTTTCACAATCAATGAAGGATAATTTAGAATTTATTAATACTAATCCAACTCTAGTGGGTTTCCTTATGGGCTTGGTTTTATCTCTAGAAGAAAATAGTGAAGATAGAAGCCTTATAAAGGGTTTAAAAGTAGCTTTATTTGGACCTCTTGCAGGTATTGGAGATGCACTTCTTTGGTTTACATTATTACCTATAGTTGCAGGTATTTGTGCTTCTTTTGCAAGTCAAGGTAGTATACTTGGACCTATTTTATTCTTTGCAGTATATATATGTGTATTTTTATCGCGTATTATATGGACAACAGCAGGATATGATCTTGGAGTCAAGGCTATTGATATATTGAAAGAAAACTCTAAAGCAATTTCAAAAGCAGCAACAACTTTAGGGGTTACTGTAATTGGCGGCTTGATTGCATCTTATGTTCACATTACATTATTATCACAAATTATAATCACTGAAGATCATGCTATATCTTTGCAAACTGATTTTATAGATAAAATACTTCCAAACTTATTGCCAATGGGATACACATTGCTTATGTTCTACTTATTAAAAAAGAAAAATGTTAATCCTACTATTTTAATATTAATAACTTTTGCATTAGCGATAGTATTAGCAGCAGTGGGGGTATTATAATGACTACCAATATAATCATAGTGGGTCATGGTAATTATGGTACAGGTATTGAAAGTTCCATAAAGCTATTAGCAGGGCATACTGAAGGGGGTGAATTTATAGATTTCTTAGAAGAAGATACAGATGTAACTCTAAAAGATAAAATAAGTAAGGCTATAACTAATGGGGAAACAGCTCAAACCTTATTTGTTTGTGATCTTTTAGGAGGAACACCTTTTAAAGTATGTGTAGAAATTTCTTATGAGAAGAAGAATATGGAAGTTGTAGCTGGATGTAATATAGGAGCAATTTTAGAGACAATTTTACTTAGAGATACAATGGAAATAGAAGAATTAGCAGATAATATTGTAAAAGGTACTAAAGACACTGCAGTAAGATTTTTAAAAGTTAAACCAGCAGAAGCAGCAGGTAATGATGATTTATATTTCGAAGATGGTATATAACTTAGCTGATTTTAATTAAATATTATATTGAATAATGACTGTCTCAGGATTAAAATATAAAAATAATTCTGAAATAGTCATATTCTATATAGAGATGACTTTAAAAAAGGTTTATAAATCATAAGCGATTAAGACAGTGAGAAATAAATATAAGAATCTTAAGAATTAGGCAAAATGAGTTAAGAGTAAATAAGTTCAAGCTGATTTTATATATGTAGTTAGCAAAGTAAGAAAAGGTATG
>JAEZKY010000244.1 GCA_023435985.1 Bacillota bacterium
CTATAGTCTTCTTCCATAATAATTAAAACTATAATTCAGATAAATCTTTTACTTGCTTTTCCATCATTACTATGATTACATTATATCTGCGCAAGTGAAAAAGGGATATGCTTTAATTGCTTCAAAACTTGCAAAAATTGCTGTAGTGAAATATAATATAGCTAAGTTTCACTAAAAAAGCACTGCTATCTATAATTTTCATGCAATTTAAAACGTTTAACTATGGAATATTTAAATAAACTTATTGCACTTTCTGCAATTCGTTCAAGAGGTGATAGCAATGAAAAAGAAAATACATGAGTTTTTTACACGCAAAGATATGCTTTCCAGTGATTATGAAGTTTTTCACTTTTTAAGTACTGAAACTCCTTTTCAATATTTACACAATCACGATTTTTATGAACTTTATCTATATCTTTCTGGAGATGTCACATATTTAATTGAAGGAAAACTATATAATCTAAAATCAGGTGACATTATATTAATCAATACAAGAGAGCTCCATCGTGCAATTATCAATAGTATGAAAGTTCCATATGAGCGTATCGTGCTTTGGTTAAACAAATCCTTTCTACATGAATTATCAACACCAGAAATTGATCTTACTCAATGCTTTGAGAACATAAATAAACAAAATGTTGTAAGAGCTGATTTTCAAATTCAGCAAAATATAAGAGCACAGCTAAGTAAACTCCTTGACCTTGAAAATTATAAGGGCTTCGGTTCAGATTTGCTATATAAAGCCTATATTATAGAACTTGTTGTGCAATTAAACAATCTTGTTTTAAATGATACCTCTAATTTAGATATCGATGTAACTAAAAGCAGTGTTATTGACGGAATAGTTGAATACATTAATAATCATCTTAATGAAGAGATTACCATTGATGAACTTTCTAAAGAGTTTTACCTTAGTAAATTCCATTTGTCCAGAGAATTTAAAAAGTATACAGGTACTACACTTCATCGATATATTATGAAGAAAAAATTAATTGAAGCAAAAGAGCTAATTCTAAAAAACTATCCAATAAATATTGTTTATAAGCAATCTGGTTTTGGTGATTACTCAAATTTTTTTAGAGCCTTTAAGAATGAGTACGGTATTTCTCCAAGACAATTTTATGAATTGATGGCTAAGTCCAATTTAAAAAATAATACTTGATGAAAACTAAAAGATAACATTAAAATCTACACTTTCCAAAATACTTTTAAATTATTATAAACAATAAAAGCTTCCCTTAGTTCTATTAAATTTCATTGTAATAGAACTAAATGAAGCTTTATTTTATATTCTTATTTATTTTTAAATCTTTTGTATCGATTTATATTATGGACATCCTTTTATTTTATAACACTTCTCCATTACTTCTAATGACATTCTTATACCACTCAAAACTTTTCTTTTTTGTTCTCTTCAAAGTTCCATTTCCCTCATTATCTTTATCAACATATATAAAACCATAGCGCTTTTTCATTTCTCCTGTAGATGCACTTACTAAATCTATACAGCCCCAAGGAGTATATCCCATAAGTTCAACTCCATCAACATTTACTGCATCTCTCATGGCTTTAATATGCTCTTTTAAATAATTTATTCGATAATAATCATCAACGTATCCATTATCATCTGGGGTGTCTACAGCTCCTAATCCATTTTCTACTATAAATAATGGCTTTTGATAACGATCATATAAAGAATTTAACGTAATTCTAAGTCCGAGAGGATCAATCTGCCATCCCCATTCACTAGCTTTTAAATATGGATTCTTTAATGTAGCAAATACATTTCCTTGAGTTTGCGCATTAACTTCAGGGTCTGCACTAGTTAATCTTGAAGAATAATAACTAAACGAAATAAAATCAACTGTATTATTCTTTAAAATTTTCTCGTCTCCTTCATCCATTTCCAAAGAAATATTCATTCTTTCAAACATTTTCTTTGCATAACTTGGATATTGTCCTCGAGATTGAACATCTATAAAGAAGTAATTTTCTCTGTCTTTTTCAATAGATTTCCATACATCTTCTGGAGAACATGTATTGGCATAAGTGTTACCAGCTGCTAGCATACAACCCACTTTAAACTCCGGATTGATTTCATGAGCAATTTTAGTTGCTATCGCACTTGCAATTAATTGATGATGTGCTGCCTGATACTTTATTGAATTTTCATCTTCATCTTCTTCAAAAATTAATCCAGCACCTATAAATGGTAAATGTAATAACATATTAATCTCATTAAAAGTAAGCCAATATTTCACTTTGTTTTTATAGCGGCTAAAGATAACTTCGCATAATCTTTCATAATAAGTTATCATTTTTCTGCTTCTCCAAGCTCCAATTGTTTCAACTAAATGCATTGGGACATCAAAATGAGTTATAGTTACTAGCGGCTCAATTCCATATTTGATGCATTCATCAAATACAGAGTCATAAAACCTTAATCCTTCCTCATTTGGAACTGCATCATCTCCATTTGGAAATATACGCGTCCATGAAATAGATAACCTAAAAGTTTTAAAGCCCATTTCTGCAAATAGTGCTATGTCCTCTTTATAATTATGATAAAAATCTATTGCTTCATGACTTGGATAATAATGTTCATCATCACACTTAAGCATTTTCATTTTTCCAAGCATTACTTGGAATCTGTCTTTTCCAGCTGGAATTACGTCTACTGTAGATAAACCTTTATCTCCTTCTAAATATCCCCCTTCGCACTGGTTAGCTGCTGTTGCTCCTCCCCATAAAAATCCTTCCGGGAAACTATTGATATTTAAATTCTCACTCATATCTATCTCTCCTATATGTTATCATTAATGTTTTTTTACATTACTTGTTCCTAAATTAATGTTAAAATATTATTTACTTGATATAGTAATAGTCTGTGACAAATTTATCGGTTTAATGTCACTCTGTGACTTATTTATTTCACCTAACTTCTGATTACTTAACCAATCCATAAGAGTTGTTACTCTTCCATTAATTATTGCTGAACATTGATTATTATATACATATATCCATGACCAATGCCCTGTATATTCATATGGTGTGCCATCTGCTTTCTTATATGCACCTGTGGTATCAATTACATTATCAAAAAATGAAAAATGAACATTTGTATCTCCAGCTTGTACTAAACGATTATATGTTGGAACTACGTAGTCTGCTGGTGGTACTACTGTATCTGTTTTTGCAGCAGTGAACCAAATTGGAGTCTTTTTAAGTGTTTCTATATCTTTATCTGTAATCAATTTATTTTCTAATGCTTCACAAGTTGGGAATGCTGCTGCGAAATACTCAGGATAATCTCGTATCATAAGCATAGTCATATATCCACCATTTGAATCCCCGCCAATATAAATTCTATTTGTATCAATATTACTATTTTTAGAAACATAATCTTTAATTAATGCCATGAGTGCTTTTTCGTATTTTGAAGTTCCATCTCCAAAGCCTGTAAAACCGTCCATCCAATAAGTTGGTGCCTGAGGCGCTAAAACATATGCCCCATTAAAATATGACTGCATATCTTTTGATATAAAATTTACAGCCTTATTGCCTGATATCGGAAGCAATCCATCCTCTCCGCCTTCTCCAATACCGTGCAGCCAAATAATTAATGGCTTTTTAGTATAATCATTATCAGGTACATAGTCTGCATATTTTAAAGTGACATTATCATAAGATGCGCTTTCAATTTTAAAATCATCAACAAGTTTTTTTGATCCTCCAGAGAACTTATTAATAACTACTCCTGAAACTTTTTCATTACCGCTTCCTATATCTTTTTGCTGAGTAATTGTAAAATCACAGTTAACCCATCCATTAAGGCTGGTAGTTAAATCATAGTTAATAGGTGAAGTTAACGATACATCTGGCCCAACTTGCAATTCAAGCGTTATATACTTTCCTTTAGTCTTATAATTTCCATCCTCATCTGAAACATATGCTTTAGTAACATTACAATCCCCTTCTGACTGACCTAATATTTTAGTGTCTTTCCTATTTTCAGTTCTTACTACATGAACTTTAAACGTATCATTACTTATAGAATCTTGAGGTACTATTCTATCTAAATTTATAATTATTTTTGTAACTGCTGGTCCCCAATCAAATACTTCTGTTACCGTCTGATACGATGTCTGCAATGATTTGTAATCTGCAGCAAAAGCATTGATATTACTGGAAAATATTATCGTTATTACCGCGATAAATATGGATGTAATCCTTCCATTCTTTTTAATAATATTCATAAATTTTATCCTCCTAAATTTTAATACATACATAAAATTAGATTTATAAGTTAAAGCAATTTGTTCTCCTCTATTATATTATTCAATATTATTATGAATTTAACATTATATATAATCGTTCATCAGTCTATTGAAAACATTTAAATAAAACTATAAATTAATGTATACTGGGTATATTTTAAATCCAAATACCCAGTATAATTAATATTTTTATTATAAAATTCTAAATCATAACTGTTAATAACTCTTCTTTATAATCTATGATTTTTTTATCAGTTTCAATGACATCTAAATAGTTATCTGAGTTAGTTATAACTATAGGTGTTATCATAGAATATCCTGCTGCTTCTATGTCTTTAACATCAAATTCTAGTAACAGCTGTCCTTTTTTTATAATATCCCCTTGTTTAGCTTTAGGATAAAAATGTTTTCCTTCTAATTGGACTGTATCCATACCTACATGAATTAAAATTTCAGCACCACTGTCACTTGTGATTCCTAGCGCATGACCTGTAGGGAAAAATGTTGTAAGCACTCCATCCACAGGAGAAAGGATTTTTCCTTCTACTGGTTGTATAGCTATACCTTTTCCTAGTGCACCTTTTGAAAACGCTTCATCTTTTACTTCTGATAAAGCTTTGACTTCACCTTTTAATGGACTAATTAATTTTTCTTGCTTAACTAATGGAGCTTCTTCTTTAGCTTTTTGAGTCTCTTCGCCTTCTTCAAGTTTTGTAAATAACATTAATACAAAGCCAATTAGAAAACCTGCTATAGCAGCAATTATTGATCCATAAAATCCACTATCCATTCCATTTGGACCTAGAAAACCTGGTATTCCGAAAATACCCAAGCCTCCCATCATATACTGATTAGTTCCCATGAAACCTAATAATGCTCCACCTAATGCTCCGCCTATACAACTTAAGATGAATGGTTTCTTACGTGGTAATGTGATACCATAAATAGCTGGCTCTGTAACACCAAAAATTCCTGAAATAAATGCTGGTATACATAAACCTTTTAATTTACTATTTCTTGTTTTAAGTAGAACTGCTCCAACTACACCAGTTTGAGCAAATGAAGCTGCAAATGTAAGTGCAAGGATTGGATCATGATGTAAAACTGCTATGTTATTTATTGCTATAGGAACAAAGCCCCAATGTAATCCAAAGATAACAAATACCTGCCAGAATGCTCCCATAAATAAACCGGCAACAATTGGACTTAAACCATAGATAGAAATTGTTAATGCGCCAAGTAATTTACCTGCCCAAGTAGCTAAAGGTCCGATAACAATAAATGTTAAAGGTACAATAACTAATAGTGTAAAGAAAGGAACTAAGAACATCTTAACTACATCTGGTATTATCTTCTTAAATCCATTTTCAATTTTAGCACCTACATATGTAGCTAAAATTATTGGAATAACGCTTGAAGTATAACTCATTAAAATAACTGGAATACCAAGAAAAGTTATATAAACTGGTGATTCGATTATTGTACCTGCAAACAAAGTATATAATGGTTGTGCAGGAGCTGCTGTTAATCCTGCTAAGGATGGATAAACCAAAGCTGCACCTATTGCCATACCAATAAATTGGTTTGCCTTGAACTTCTTGGCTGCTGTATACCCTAGAAAAATTGGGAAGAAATTGAATAAACAATCTCCAGTTGCATTTAAAATTTGGTAAGTTCCATCAGTGGTATTAAGTATATGCAATGCCACAAATAATGCATTAAAGCCTTTAATCATACCAGTTGCAGCTAAAACCCCTAAAACTGGAGTAAATACACCTGATACTGTATCAATAAATTTATTAAACATATTTATTTTTTCCTCTGGTGTATCTTCTGAAGCACCATTTTGAAAGCCACCTATGGCAACAACATCATCAAAAACATCAGTAACGTGGTTTCCTATAACCACTTGATATTGTCCCCCACTCTTTATTACTGTAACAATGCCATCCATATTTTTCAAAACTTCTGTATTAGCTTTATTCTCGTCTTTTAACTTAAAACGCAAACGTGTAATACAGTGAGTTAAACTATTAACATTTTCTTTTCCACCAACATTTTTAATTATGTCTTTTGCTAGTTGTTCATACTTCATATTTATCTCTCCTCATCTTAATAGTATTTTTAATATATAAAAAAGCGAGCCCTAACACTATAGCCAACATAAATTTTATCCAATCAAATAAAATCCATGTATTATAGATGTTGGTCTCGCCTGCTTTACCAGTAACAATCCAAAGTTATTTAATTTATTATTGCGTAACGCGCTGAATATGAATGGTTAAATATAATTGCTCTTCTTCTGATAATTCCGTCTGTAAATATTTTTCTACTTTTAACATGCACTCATACGCTTTTTTATACTTTACCTTTATTTGCTTTAACAAAAAATCATCTTCTGTTTCTATCTTCTCTTTTTTATTTAATCTTTGAAAAAAGAATCTCAAATGTGTAACAAATCTATCGTAATTTAATGATTGTTCATCAAGTGTAATGTTATAGGTGTATTTAACAATGTTTAAAATATCTTGTATCATCTTTGTTTGATTTGTTATAGCTTCTAATCCCTTTGTCGAATTATTCACTTGTGCATTTATTAAATGAAGGGCTATATTACACGCTTCATCTTCAGGTAACTTTTTACCAGTTTCACTTTCGATAAATTCTAAAGCTTTTAATCCAATTTGAAATTCCCTACTATAAAATTTTTTTATTTCCCAAATCAATGGATTAGGACGATTAAGCCCTTCATCAAATAATTTTAGTGCATAGCTAATGTGGTCTGTAAGTGTAACATAAATATAATCACTTAATTCAACATTTAGAATATTTTTAGCATATTCAATAATATCGTAACATAAAGAAATATGTTCTGGTGGAATATCTTCTAGTAATAGTTTAAACTTTTCTGAAGCGTCTTCTTGCTTTAATATAAATGTTTTTTCTATTAATTTTTCATTAACTTCATCTCCAACATTCATTTTAAACCCAATCCCACGCCCCATGACTACAATTTCCTTCTTTTCAGAATCTTTAGCTAATATTGCATTATTATTGAATATCTTTTTTATAACCATCCTATCCCCCCAGTATATATTTATTAATTAGAATATAAAAACCCTAATTAATCAAAAGAGATAATAAAAATCTCTTCTCATTAATTAAGGTTTCGCCTGATCGAATCAGTAACAATCTCAATATAATTAATCATGTAAGCGTTTAATTTATATTCTCATAATATCCTATTTTTTATTTGTTGTCAACAAGTTTTATTTTTTAATTATTAACTAAGGGCCATTTAGATAAGTACTCGGACAAACAGATCTTTACTTAAATTTTATATATAGTAATAATAGTCTTTTAATTTAAGTGAGTTTCATTATCTTTAGTTATATATTTTTGATATTGTATGAGTACTCTCACTCCTGTTTCATCGAATTTATAATTTGTGCCTTCAAGTGGCTTCATATTAGAAACTAAGTTCATTCCAATATCATAAACTGCCTTTGCATAAGCGTCAAAATCATATAAAACAGTACCAGACATATATCCATTTTTTATCAATTCTTGTGCTTCCAATAATCCATCTATGCCAAATACAGCAATATATTTTGATTTATCATCTTTGTTATACCCATACTTCTGAAATGCTTCAATGGCACCTATTGCCATATTATCATTATTAGAAATCACAACCTCAATTTTATTATCAAGTCTAAATAAAAATGCTTCCATAGCTCTATTAGCCAATTCTTTTTCCCAATCAGCACTTATCGCCGCAAGTTCCTGTGTTTCTATTCCATAGTTATTAATTGTTGCAACAACATCTTTTGTTCTTAAATCAGCCGCCACACTTCCAGTTTTCCCCCTTATGGCAACATATTGAATTTTATTATCTTTATTTTTGTCTAAATTTTTTTTATTGTCATTCCATACCTTAGCAATCATTTGTCCTTGTAAAACACCAGCCTGATGATTGTCACCATCTATAATAATAGTTTTTTGATTATTTTTAAACAGTCCTAAATTACTTGGAAACGAATTATATAAAATAAACGGAAGGTTTTTTTCTTTTGTTTTATCTATAGCGCTTTTTAATATTATATCCTGCTCTTTTATATCAACTAATGTTGCTATTATAATATCAAAATCATCCTTAATCATTTTACTTAGTAATTCATCTTCTATAGCAAGATTACCTTTCCCATCAAAAAAAGAAAATTGCATTTTATTTTCATTTACATTTTGAATTTTTTCTAAACTCCTTTTAATACGTAAAGAGAACTCATCATCAAGGCTATATAGTAATACTCCAGCCTTAACTGATTCATTAGAATTAAACACATTTCTTATTATTTTGATGTCATGACATATAAATATATTCATTACTATACTAAAAGCTACAGTAATACTTAATACTTTTTTTATAGCTATCATCAGTATTCCCCCATATAGATTCATGGCGATTCACATTTAATTTTAATTATATTTTATTATTTGTATTATAGGTAAAAATATTTAAGATTTTACGCTAAATTTACATAAGTATAGCAAAATCAAATATAACATTTCCTTGATTCAAAACACTGCCAATACTGCTTGACCTAAAAAATAATCCTGAAGATGCTTTCTTCAGGATTGCTTTATTTTATTTTTTTAATTCAATTGTTTGTGTTTTCCCATCGACATTTATGTTTACATCTATTATTTCATCTTTGTCTCCTATTTCACCTACACCAGAGGACTTTAATATAAATGTCTTTTGATTTAATTGGTCATTATCATCAAGATCATAGACTTCTTTTCTGCCTTTGCATGCTATCTCTAAATGCTTTACTGAGGATAAATCAGATATATCATTCTTATATGTTACTGTGAGAATTATACTGCCATTTTCTTCATAACTTGTCTTATTATCTTTTTCTATAAATGTGCTTGTACCATTTACCTTATATTCTGCAGTCCAGGATTCATTTTCGCCTTTGTAAGTATAATCATATCTAATAACTTTTTGGTTGGAACACTCTCCAAGTAGAAATAAAATTATAGTAACCAAAATAACGATGGTTTTTCTCATTATACGCTCTCCAAAATTAAACTTTATAATTTCATTGTAGCATACTTTGCCAATATATCATTGATCAATTTTAAAGATATATTTATCTACTTATTTTTATGATAACGAAAAAATAATTCCAGCTAAAACACATCCTAAAGGAAATAATATGGTTTGCCAACTCAATAAATATATTCCTTTTTCAAACGTCATTCTAGTTCTAATGCTTAAATCTGGATTATATTTAATCTTAAATTTTAATTTATTACGTATTGCATTATACTTATAATCAACAGCTTATTCATATATCTCTTCTCATTAAGCTAAAACTTTGGGCTGTAGGCCCTATATCAGGTTGTCCTGCAAGAAAAATGGCTAGGTTTACAACATCTTCTGGGCACTTAATCCATTCTCCATTTATCGAAAAAGCTGATCGATTATCTTTCTTACTATCATTTCCCATATCTGTATTCACCGGTCCTGGAATCAATTCATTTACGCTAATTTTATATTCTGATAATTCCTGTGCTAAAATTCTTGTAAGCATCCATAATCCTGCCTTTGAGCAGCTATACGAAGCACTGTCAGCTCTTCCCTTGTGTCCCATTCCAGATCCTATCGTTATTATTTTTCCAGCACCATTTCTTTTAAGATATGGTATTGCTGCTTTAGCTGTATAAAAAGCTCCGCTAAGATTAACATCAATTACTCTTTTCCATTCCTCAATATCAAGCTTATCAATCGGCAATTTTTCACAATCAGTTCCTGCATTGATGACTATAATATCTATACGTCCGAATTGTTTAAAAGCTTTCTGCATAACTATTTCTAATTCTTCATAATTGGTTACATCGCATGAAATTGCTATAGCATCACCACCTAAAGTTTTAATTTCACTTGCAGTTAACTCTATATCATTTAATGTCCTTGCTACACAGCAAATCTTAATTCCTTGTTTTGCGTAAGCAATAGCTAGAGCTTTTCCTATTCCTTTTCCTGCTCCAGTTATTAAAGCAACTTTTCCACTTAATCTTCCCAAAATTCCACCACCATTACTATATGTATATTGTATATAACTATAGAATTACATCTTTATACTTTGTTTTTCATGCAAATCATTTTCTTTTCCTCTACGCCAATATCATTTGCAATTACATCACATTTAGTCATTAATAGAAAATATATGTTTTTCTTTTCTTCGCTCAAGCATTCATAATTTGCTTGCCCTTTAGCAATTACTACATCAGCCTTTTTATAGATTTCCTTGAACTCACAACTTGTCCGATTTAGAACAGTGCCAAGAGAACCATCTCCATTATCTATAACCTCTGCATATTCATCAATTCCTACAGTATATGCATCTTCAGCTATAGAATCATTTACAACTGGTTTGCCTCGTACTCCAAATAATATTTTGACATCAGGATTCAATTCTTTTATTTTCTTTAAAAGAATTGAATCCATACATATTTCTCCACAATTATCGCCTAAGTATAGTAATATTTTTGAATTTAAAATATCTTCTATTAACACTTTAGAATCATCTATTGCTAATTCTAACTGCTCCATTTTTTCAAAACAATCAAAAATATCTTCTAATAATGTATTGTGAATAGGATTAAAATCTATTATATTACCAACAATCGCATATTTCACTGCCAATTGAAGCGAATTTGCAGCTTGATCAATTTTCCTCTCAAACTCAGGTAACAATTTTAGAAACAATGTATTATAGTAATTTCTAGTTTCTTTGTATGGGTCTGGATTATTCATTTGTTCCTTTATCATTCCAAAAACTTCTCCAATTATTTCTGGTGTGGTAGCTTCAAAATCCATTTTACTAAGATAAGTAAAAACCTTCCTCAATAGCTCTTCTTTATTATTAACACCTGTAATATTCGCCACTTTGATAGCTTGATTAACCACACACGGCAAGCATTTGTCATGTATTTTCATAATTACACCTCTTTGTATTTAAAGTTAGTAGTTTAAACTGCTTAATAAATTATCGTTTATCAGTATGTTATACAAATAATTTTTATTATATATATTATAACAATATATATAATTGCTTGATATATACTACAGGCATTGTTTTACAATTAACTCACAAATTAAATATAACATTACCTCAATGCAAAGCTAGTACTATTTAAACTAAAAAAGTATGTTGATTTTAAATATCTTTTAACTACAACTATATTTCAATTATATTACAATAATTTTATGCATAAATTTTTCAGCATTTCTTTCAAATCCATATTTCTCATACAATCCATGTGCATTTTTAGTAAGCAAAAGTCCATGATGCAAATTTTTCAAATCATCATCCTTTGTAATGAATTCTATCATTAACTTTCCTAAGCCTTGTCCCCTATATTCATTGTGAATAATTACGTCGCAAAGATAATAGACTGTAGCATAATCTGTAATAACCCTGGCAAATCCAACTTGATTATTATAGCTATCAAATACCCCATAACATACAGAATTTTCAATTGATTTAACTATTGTTTTTTCTGCACGATCATATGCCCAATATGTTTGCTTTAATAACTCCTTTATTTTCTCAATCTGTAATCTAGATTTATCCTTACTAATATAATATCCATCTATCACTTTCTATCAGCCTCCAAAGTTAACAAAATAATTATCTTTTTCCTTGGATTTTATTTTAAATCCTTCCCTCAGGTCAGAGTCAATACTAATTTATTCCTCGATAACAAAAAGTTTTTTAATTCAACTATTATCTTAAAACTTTTAATCAAAATAACTTCATCAATATAAATGATTTTGTAAATATTCTATCATTTCTACTATATTTAATCCGAAAATATAGTTAATAATTTATATGGACAGTATATTGACTATTTAGGATTATTATGGTATTTTTTACTTTAGACAATATATTGTCTAAGTGAAAGGAGATACTTATGACTAAAGATAATTACAAAGCACTATTTTTAATACAGCAAATTTATGCAACACTCTTCTCCCTTACTAATAAACTTCAGATAAAAGGTGATGAATATTGCGAGAATCTAACAAGCAGACAGTTTATGGCAATGGTAGCTATTATTCATTTACCCGAGAATGGAACCACTCTTAATAATATTGCCAGAAAACTAGGTACAACAAAACAAAGTGTAAAACAACTGATTACTATTATGGAAAACAAAGGCTATGTCATAACTGTACCAAGCCCCTCTGATAAGAGAGCAGTTAATGTCAAGATTACAAAATCAGGTAAACATTCGATGACAATATGTGCCGAAAAATCAATGAGTTTCTTTGCAAATCTATCTAAAGATCTTTCTATTGAAGAAATGGAAATATTATGGACACTACTGAAGAAATTATATAGATTTGATGGCGAAGAGCAAGATGGTTTTGAGGAAGAAGCCAATTTTGACATGGGTGAAGATACACAAGATATACAGCAAAGAGCATTAGATGAATTTGAAAGAATAAGAAATGAAAAAATTAAAGGTGGCGTAACATTATGAATGCAAACATAACAAAAATTGAAGATTTTAGTGATTTTCTATCAGAGATGAAGAATGAATGGAAAATTCCCGGAATGGCTGTAGGTATTATTAAAGATAACAAGATACTCTATGCAGGCGAATTAGGCCTTCGAGATATTAACAAAGATTTAAACGTAACTAAAGATACTCTATTTGCCATAGGTTCTGCCAGCAAGGCTTTTACTTCTATGGCTATAGGTATATTAGTAGATGAAGGTAAACTTAATTTCAATACTCCTATAAAAAAATATATGCCGGATTTTGAAATGCACAACAAATACGCTGAAGAACATCTAACTTTAAGAGATATGCTTTGCCATCGCTCTGGGCTCCCAAGACATGACCTATTATGGTATAACTCTTTACTAAGCAGAAAGGAGTTAGTAGATAAACTAAAATACTTAGAATTCAGTAAAGATTTTAGAGAAACATGGCAATATAATAATTTAATGTATTCTGCCACAGGATATCTAATTGAATCAGTGACAGGATTAACTTGGGAGGAATTTGTAAAAGCAAAAATCTTTAAACCTTTAAATATGAATACTACAAATTTCTCGGTGAACATTTCCAAAGAATCTAAAGATTTCAGCCAGCCATATGCGGAAGAAGGAGATAAAATTCAGCAGATAGATTTTAGGAACCTTGATATAATAGGGCCTGCTGGATCCATAAACTCAAATCTAACAGATATGTTAAAGTGGCTTAGCCTCCATTTAAATAAAGGTAAAGCAAATGGAGAGCAGATTATATCAGAAAAAACTATAATGCAATTACATTTTCCTCAAATTCATTGTCAATTAATGCCTTGGACACTTAATGAAATACAATTTTCCTCTTACGGATTAGGCTGGTTTATTGAATCCTATAGGGGCAGAAAACATATTAATCATGGTGGAAATATAGATGGCTTTTGCTCATATGTAAGTTTTATTCCAGAGGAGAAGCTTGGTGTAGTTATTCTTAGTAACTTAGGAAATCCATTTTGTACTTTCCCTATAGCTTACTCTATATATGATAAACTTCTAGGCTATGACTATTTTGACTGGAGTAAAAAAACAAAAGATGAAGCAGCTAAAATGTTTAAAGGAACTGAAACTAATAACGAAGCAGTAAACAAAATCTCAAAAGAAAATTCAACTCCTTCTCATTTACTTGAAGAGTATGAAGGACTATATGAAAATCCTGGATATGGAACTGTAGAAATTGAAATAAAAGATAATAGCTTAAAATTAACTTATAATAATATAGAATATAAACTTAGTCATAAATGCTATGACATTTTTACTATGATAATGATGATGTCTAATGAAATTACTATTACATTTAATTATGATAATAATGGCGCTATAAACAGCGTTTCAATACCTTTTGAACAAAGTGTACAAGATATTGTCTTTAAAAAATATAAGTAACCTTCTAAATTCTATATAGCTCTTGACTTTCTATATTTTAACAAGCAGGTAGTCCAACTTACTTGAATTACCTGTTTATTATTTTATATGAAGTTTTGCATTAATAATTTCATGTTTCTATATAAATACTCTTTTATACGTTCTTCCTGCTCTCATCTAGCAGATTTGCTATACCTGTATTTTCCCACTCTTCTATCTCATCAATCGCTTCTTGAAAAGTTCTTCCCTCTCCAACAAGTATGCCTATCATAATATATTTTTGAAATAAATGTTCAAGGCTTACGCCACCATCAGCTTCTTCTAATGCATCATCTACTAGTGGAGTTATATATTGTATCCAATCATCAGGGCTAAAATCATATGTATCTACCAAAGGCTGTCTGGTTAAAGATACAATGCGCCTCTCTTTACTTTCACTGAGTACACCAACCTTAGGTATGTTACTAAGAATTTCTTTCATCCCGTGATGAGAATTGAATTCATCGGTTAAGTCTTTTCCAGCCTTAATCCCAAAGTGACTGCCTCCAGACCAAGCTGCTACCTTACTAACATCATAAACTATACCATCTACTGCCACATAAGCTGATTTTTTATCACTTCCATCATATTGTGATAATTCCTCCAATGTAAATTGTTTTTGTCTATTACAATAAATATTGTCTATAAGTTCATTAATAGCCTTAAATTTAAAAGTCATATGCATAAATACCTCTTAAACATTATTACTTAATAGAAACCTTGTGTATTTTTCCAATTCAGACTGCTTATCTAATTAATTTATCTAATAATAGAACCTTGGAACAAATCTTTTATCATCTATTCCTAATATTGTTGGTGGTATGAATTCATTTTTCCATGCTCTGCTTGATTCAGTAGTAGTAAGTTCTGAAATCCTTGTTACCCCAACATAAACATCTGATATCTTATACCAGGTTGCATAGTCAACTATTCCTGTTTGTGGCAATGAAAATATCTGCTGAAAGGTTTTTACTGATTGTGCAGTCTTTGTTCCATATATTCCATCCTCAGCAAGTCGTGGAATTAATGGATAATTCCTCGCTATTCTATTTAATTGACCTTGAATTGCCCTTACTGCCGGACCTCGTGATCCTATAGTAAGCTCCTCTCCTGGATAGGACATTGGGCTTCCAGCAACTTTTTCTGCTGTGACCAATTCAATATCTGTTCCATAATAATGAGTTAATATGTCATATGGTCCAAGGCCTTGACGTCCTAATTCCTGACTTCCCCATTGACTTAACCACTGTGGACATGTTACGCTTTTTCCATCACAGTATTGTGTAAAAAGTGGCTGCTTTCTTCCGACTCTTCGTACATATGTTGAGAAAATTTCATCTACAATCTGACTTATATTATCATAAAAGTTTCTACCATAATTAAAAGCTTGATCATAAGCTGTAGAACTTGTAATATCAAAGTTTTTACCTTTTCCTCTATACCATTCAGTAAAAACTCTATTTAAGGTAAATGATACAATACAAAAGATATTTGCTCTTAAGGCTGACTCAGTCCAGGTTGAATATATTTCACAGGATGCTACATTTTTAATATAGTCTTTAAATGGAACTCTATAATTTGGCGCAGATGGATCCTCCGGTCCACCTTGATGAACAGTAACATATTCAGGAACTACAGGCTGAGGTAATACAACTCCTGAAGTTGGTTCTGGTAATGGCTTCTCAGGATCTTCTGGTATTTTAGGCGGAAAATTTCCGTTTAAAGTATTTGGTTGTATATTTATTATTTCCTGCCTCATAGATCCACGCCCTGAACTTGTCTCTAAATTGCATATTTGATATGCAATTCTTGTAGGAAATACCTGACATCCTCTTATTATTATGGGATTAAAGCCACTTCTTTCAACTGTTATGTCATATATACTATACGGTATTTGATTGCTATTTTCATTTAAAGAGTATTCTAATGGTGGGGCTGCTAGATCTATAACCTCAGTTAATCCTGCTGAATCTGTGGTAAGTTCTATATTATTAGAGTTTCCGGAATCTGCTGTTCCTCTTACCGTTATCCTAGCACCATCAATTGGAATATAATCATCACCTCTAAAACACTGAATTTTTAATCCACCTGTTCTATTTGCAAGATTTGTACTATTTGTATTCTCCATATCTTTCCTCTTTATATTCTTTATCAGAATATTATATTCATTAAATTTATAATTATTATTCTATTTTCCTGCATGAATCTCTTTCTATAAATTCAACTGGTATTATTTTATTTATTGTTAATTTTGTTTTCTTATTGATCTGTTCTACTAATAAATCTGCCGCAGTATTTCCTATTAAATTGCAATTTTGTCTTATTGTCGTAAGTCTTGGAGTTAAATATTGAGCAATTTCTATATCATCAAATCCTATTATTGAGATATCCTCTGGTACACTAAGTCCTTCATCTTTTATTGCATTTATAGCACCAATTGCAATCTTATCACATGCCGCAAATACTGCTGTTGGTCTATCTTTAAGTTCAAGTAATTTTTTCATTGCCTCATAGCCGCCACTAACATCAAAATTTATTCCATCTACAATGTATTCATCTTTGACTTCCAAATTTAATTTTTTCATTTCTTTAATATACCCGCTCTGTCTTATACTATTTGCCCAATTATCTAAATCGCTTGTTCCTGTTATATGTGCTATTTTTCTATGACCTAAATTATATAAATAATTAATAGCTAGATAACATCCTTTTAAGTTATCTGAGCTTACCGATGATATATTTTTATTACTCATATCTATTACTACAATTGGGAAATCACTCTCAATCAGTTCTAAAGTTTCCTTATCTTTTGGATTCGTACAAATAACAGCAATTCCATCTACACATCTATACTTAAAGTACTTTAGAAAAGTATCATTTTTTAATCTATCATTTTTAGATCCAAATAATAACGAATATCCATGCTTATCAGCTTGATTCTTAAATGCTCCTATCACACCTGAAAAGAATGGATGAGTAAGGCCGACTCCAAGATCTTCAAAATAAACTATTCCTAATGTCCATGTTTTCTTAGTTGATAAGAATTGAGCTTGTGAATTTGGTAAAAAGTTTTCTTCTTCAAGTATTTTTTTTATCTTAGCTCTGGTCTTTTCGCTTATATCAGGATAATTATTTATTACTTTTGATACCGTAGTTGGTGAAAATCCTGCTATTTTTGCTATCTCATAAATTGTGCTCATTTTATATAGCCCCCTTCAAAACTGAGTATCATTTACAATTTACTATTTATATCCATTTTAACACTATAATTAACTCTTTTCTTTTAATATGTAATATTTCTTAAGTTTATATTATTTTAATTCTTTTCTGTTACAAATAGATTTTATACTTATTTTAAAGCAATATAACTATTAATGATTAACATTATTACTTATTAAGTTCATAAAAATTTCTGGAGTAACTATTCTTACATTTTGATTTTTCTCTAATTTATCTATAACAGCTTTAACATTACTTACATCTTTACTCCAAGCATGAACATAAACAAAAGTATAAGCATCAGGACTAGATACATTAATTTGACCTGCTTCAACCCTGCTTTTTATTCTTTCCACTAATTCCTCTTCATTTTCAAGTGATTCCCAGAGTAAGTCTCTGCATGATACTACTGGTTTATTATTGGACCATAGAATCCTTCCCTTATATTCATCATGTCTTTTATAATCTAGATAAAACATTCCTTGAATATCATGCTTTTCAGTAAACTTATTCCAAAGTTCAATATCTTCAAAAGCAGAATCATCTATTATTGCCACATATTTTTGATTTACTTTTTTCATATACTCATTTAATTCATTAATATATGGTCCTAATTTACTTCTATCAAATTTACTAGGATACATGTACCCATTCCCAGAAGGTGATACTATGAAATTATTATTAACATTATCGCTAATTACACTTTTATAATATAAATTAAACACGGTTGGAGCTAAATAATATAGAGCTGGAGTCATAGACCATCCTATGGGAAGTTTATTTCTATCAGGAAACCCAAACCATTTATCAGAAGTATAGCTATTTCCAAGATTCCATTGGAGATTATCTCCATCTGACATTATGAAAGTCACATAATGAACATTATCTTCTTTTGGGATTTCCAGCTTCGATCTTTTAGCTACAGATATTGAACGAAAAGCGCTTAGTGTACTCAAATTATATGCCCAATCTGCTGCGACCACGCTTACACCATGTTTTGAAGCAGCACTTACATTGTTGAATTCATCTGGTCCCCATCCTAAGCAAATTGAATTTTTTCCCATACTAGAAAATACCTTATCTCTTAGGTTTGTCTTATCTATACTATTTTCATAAAATACTAATGATTTAGTCATTAATGCATAATCTCTTAATGCTGCATCTTTATCAGGCGAAAGCTCAATAACCGTTGAATGATTCAATCCTTTATTCCACAACTTTTCATATGCCCAGCTTTCATCTGTCCCTCTGCAATCTCCTTTAAGGCTTATGCCTATAGCTCTAACTTTTGGCTCAATAACTTCATCAACTACTATAGCTTTATTTAAAGCTGCAAAAGAACATGCATTATTAATAGATGGATCCTTAGAGGTTTTATTACTATAAAGTACATACCCATCAATATACTTTTTATAGATACTTACTAATTGCCATGGATCTGATATTATTTTATATGAAATTTTATAATTGTCTTTTAAGTCTTCAAGCCATATATTATAATCTGACTGATAAGAATTAATTGTGTATATTTGAAAAGAACAATGGTTATTAACCAGCCCCTGAAGGCTGGCAACCATTGTTCTTTCACTAGGCGTCAGTAAATCTAAAGAAATTACATATAAAGACTTAGGAGTCACTGAATTTTTTATATAGCTAGAATTTATATTAAGTATTGAATATCCCGGAAAAGACGCTGTTTTTTTATCAGCAGATGTTTTCTTCCATTCACTCCATTTTGTATTAAAAGAGTCTCCATTTGATTTTGAATACTCATAAAATTTATTTAAAAAATCCATTCTTTCTTTACTCTTAAAAGAATTTATATTAGAATCATTAAATTTTGCTAATGCCAGCTGCCTGTTTATAATTTCATCAGCACTGGCTCCTTTATAGTTTTTAATCATATCATACATAATCATAAATTCAGTAGTTCTTCCAACTCCAGCCTTGCAGTGAAAATGTAGCCAGGAATTTTGATATGCAGACTTTACTAATCCCACAAAATAGTCAACCATTTCATCAGAAGGTATTCCCCCATCTCGAACAGTTATCCTACTATAAGATAAAGAATTTGATTTAGTAAGTTCATTTTCATCCTGAACTTTTGTTGGAACAATAGTCTGATTAGGTTTGTTATAAAAACTCATAGGTTCATTTAGTTTAATACTTTTTAGCTTACTTGCTTCATCTGCTAAAACCTGTTCTCTGCTTAATCCTTCATTAGCATTATTCTTTTGGTTTGCCCAGCTTACTGCGTTGCCATTAATAAATCCGTGAGATTCCTGTCTTAAATCAATTACAGTTATTGGCATTGAAGTCCCTATAGCCTTTACTAATAACGGAAGATTGAACTCAGAAAATTGCTGGCTTCCAGAAATATTTAATTTGTCTAAACCATTTAAGTTTAAATTTTTATTATCCTTAATAGTAGTTAAATCACTGGTCTTTCGAAAATTTTTAGGAATAGTTTTTTCTGAAGTTGATGCCTCTAAAATGAGATGGACATTATTATCTTCACTAGCTTCAGCATAAACATTTTCATTAACTATAAAAGAACAAAAGATAGCTATGAGCATTGTTAATACAACAGATATTTTAATTTTTTTGTCCAAACAAATTCCTTCTTTCGTATAAAATAAAAGCATTCTTTGCTTGGAATTAGTATAAGGTAAGAAAATCATTTATATACCAGGTATTAATTCCATGTACTTCTATTTTCTTTCTAAATTCTATATAATCAGATTAAATTAGTTAAATTTCTAAAATATTTTTTAAGATATGCTAACTTCACCTAATTATGTCAACATATATAAGACTTCGTACAAACTTATACGAAGTCTTTTCTTTTTCATACTATTTTCCTTACTATTATTAGAAAGCTCTAAACAGAAAAAATAATAAACTTACTCGTGTCATTTTAAATTTCGTCTATAAACTTTAAATTTATCAATTATATTCGGATTGTCATTAATAAAGTTCACAAAATCTTTAAAGCATTTTGCTGTTTCCTTACTTATGGTATGTTCAATTTTTTCTGTTTCATCCAATATTTCAGAATCTGGAACATCAAGGATTCTTAGAAAGCTTTCAATTGTATTATGCCTGTTAAGCAATACTTCTCCAAGATTTTTTCCATCTTGTTCAAGTACTAAGATTCCATATCTTTCGTATTTCAAGAGTTTCAATTCTGCTAATTTCTGCACCATTTTAGTAGCAGAAGGGGGCTGAACATTAAGCGCATTAGATAGTTCATGTATTCTTGTAAAACCATTTTTCATTGATAATCTATATATCATTTCAAGGTAATCTTCCATAGATGCAGTAAGTGATTTATCTTCTTTCTTCATATATTCATTAAAGGTATAAAAATCATTTTTTATCATGCTATCACCCACCTTTAGGTATATTAAAAAATAACAAATTTAAAATATTATTATTTTCTAATAACCTTACTCATAATTTATTTAATTCATTATATGTATATTAGCGCAAAAAATTACTTAATCGTAACATTTATCATGTTAGCGCATAGTTTGTAGTATAAACATAAATTTAGTCGAAGCTAACAATGTTAAATTGTAGTAACTATGTTAATCACATATAAGAACAAAATAAGAAAGGTGATGTATTAAGTTGATAAACGAAAGAACTTTAACAGATACGAATACTCAAATCTCTAGCTTTCCTGCATTACAAAAGGCTATAGATACTGATACAAATAAATTAAAACAGTTAGCAAAATTTATTGGTCCTGCTTTTATTGTAAGCGTGGCATATGTAGATCCTGGAAACTTTGCAACTAATATCAGTGGCGGATCAAAGTTTGGTTATGCTCTAATTTGGGTTATTTTATTTAGTAATCTAATGGCTATATTTCTTCAAATAATGTCTGCCAAACTTGGAATAGCAACTGGCCATAATCTTCCGGAAATGTGTTCTAAAGTTTTTTCCAAAAGCATGAACTGGTTGTTTTGGATAATTGCAGAGATAGGTGCTATGGCAACAGATTTAGCAGAATTTCTTGGTGGAACACTTGGATTATATTTGTTATTCCACATTCCTATGATATATTCAGGACTTATAACGGGATTCATAACATATATGATTTGTTATATGGAAAAGTATGGTCAAAAAGCTGTCGAGATAGTAATTTCAGCACTCGTTGCAATAATATGTGCTGCATACACACTAGAATTATTTCTTTCTAAGCCAGATTGGTTTCAGGTTGGCATGCACACATTGATACCGTCGCTTCCAAATAATGAAGCTGTATTAATAGCTGTAGGAATGCTTGGTGCAACTGTTATGCCTCATGTAATATATTTGCATTCACAATTAGTTCAGCACAGATGCATCGACTGTTCTGATAAAGGAAAGCTAAAACATTTGAAAATGGAAAAGATTGATGTCACCATTGCAATGAATATTGCCTTTATAGTAAATGCCGCAATGGTTATAGTTTCTGCTGCTGTGTTTAATAGAAATGGATTAACTGTTGACACAATGGAACAAGCTCATACTTCTTTGCAGCCATTATTGGGCTCTCTATCAAGTAGTGCATTTGGAATAGCTCTTCTTGCATCAGGCTTATCTTCTTCAGCGGTCGGAACAATAGCTGGGCAGACAATTATGAAAGGATTTGTTAATTTAAGTATTCCAGTAAATATCAGAAGACTTATAACAATGATGCCAGCATTAATTATAATTGCACTAGGAATAAATCCAATGAATGCACTTGTCTTAAGCCAGGTAGCACTAAGCTTTATCTTGCCGTTTCCTATAATTCAAATGCTGATAATAGCTAAACGTAAAGATTTAATGGGCATTTTAGCTAATAAGGGTTTTGTGAGAATTTTGGGCATTCTAATAGCAGGTATAATAATATCATTAAATGCAGTACTAATATACCTAACATTTACAGGGAGTGTTTAATATTATTATAAATATTATTCTTCAATTTAATATTTCAGCATGTAGAAAAACCTTCAAATGCAGTTAATAATGCATTTGAAGGTTTTTCATATACTCATATAATAATATTAAAATTCACAATTATTATATATTTCAATCAATTTGGTGGCTCACCCGGGAATCGAACCCGGGACACCATGATTAAAAGTCATGTGCTCTACCGACTGAGCTAGTGAACCTCACTGGCTAGGATGACAGGATTCGAACCTGCGAATGATGGAGTCAGAATCCATTGCCTTACCGCTTGGCGACATCCCAGTGTGGGGTGAACGATGGGACTCGAACCCACGACAACCAGTGCCACAAACTGGCGCTCTACCAACTGAACTACGTTCACCACAATTTAGTTTTAAACAATTAAATTTATAGTGTTAATTATCAATAAAAATATGATATTAATTCAACTTCTAAAAATTTAATTCGCTTGTCTATTATAAATTACATATTCTTAATTGTCAACTATACATATATAATTAATGTTAAACTTAACCTTTATATTATGCCTCACAACTAAAGATTCAGCCGATTATATTGGTTTTTCTGTAATTTTCTTAACTTTATAGACATCTTTAATTATTAGTTAAAACTCTTTCAAACTATAAAAATAATTTGAATATATAAGCTTAAATAAAAAAAAACAGATACGTTTCACTATAGAAATGCGAATAAAATTTAAGCTAAAAGATAACCTAATAATAAATAATGCACTCAATAGATTAAACTCGGAGGGAAAATCAAAATGAATATTTTTAAAAAAGTATTGTCCCTTGCTATTATCTCAATATTATTATTTCATAATATCCAAAGCTCCATAGCTCTTTCAGCTGTTAACCCTGGAACTCCAGTTAATATAGCCGTATTCTTAAATAATTTTAACGATCAATTTATTTCTACTGTTAAGAAAAATTTAGAAAATATACAAAGCACTAATGCAAATAAGGTTCAATTTACTTTTTTTGATGCAAAAGGAAATCAAGTAATTCAAAATGAATTGATAGATAGTGCTCTTAATAAGGATTTTAACCTTATCGTATTAAATCCAGTCACCACTGATATAGATAAAATTCAAAGTGCTCTTAATGAAATAGTTAGAAAAAATATACCTCTAATTCTCTATTATGCACAAACACCGCAAATAGTAAGTTTTCTTAAACCTTACCGTAATGCAGTTATAATTGATACTGATATTAATCAATCTGGCATTCTACAAGGTGAGATCCTTGCTGATACTTGGAATGCTGATAAAAATAATTTAGACAGAAACAATGATAATATATTAGAATATATTATGCTTAAAGGTCCAGTTAATAGTACAGAAACTATTGCAAGAACTAAATATTCTGTTCAAGCACTTAATGAGGCAGGAATAAAAACCCAAGAGTTATCATCAATAGTTTGTAATTGGGACGAGGAATGTGCCAAAAGCGCAATTAGCTCTAATTTATTAACACTTGATGGCAAAATTGAAGCAATAATTTCTAACAATGATGCTATGGCAATAGGAGCTATTAAAGCACTCCAAGAATATGGCTACAACAAAGGAGATAATTCAAAAAAATATATTCCAGTTGTTGGAGTTGACGCTTTACCTGAAGCTAAAGAATTAATTAAACAAGGCATTATGACTGGTACTGTTGTGCAAGATCCTAATCTTCATGCCAATGCAATCTATACCATCGCAATGAATCTTGCCTCTGGAAATTACCCCCTTAATGGTACAGATTATAAATTTGACCAAACAGGAAACACTGTTAAACTTCCATATTATAAATATGTTAAGTAATTTTAATAGTAAGGTGAAATAATTTTTTCTACCTTACTATTTACTGCATTTTATTTATCTTTGTTCTTCTATTAAATTAGACTTATTATATCAACTGAATAAAAGAATATCCTAATTTCAAGCCATAAAATATTAATATTACTCCGCATATTATATTAATCCATTTTATTATCTTATTAAGTTTATTACGAAATTTTACTATAAAGACTGCCAGAGAATTAAACCATAAAAATGATGCCATACAAACTCCTAATATAAAATATCTCGACATATCTAGAGGAAGTGAAGCATTAAAGCCACCTAATAATAATGAACCATCAATTATTGCCTGAGGATTAAGCCATGTAACGGCAAAACAAGAAATAATAATCCTAATTAATGAATTGTCTATATTTTCATTATCTGATACTTGTGATGCCGATTTTATCAATCCTATACCTATATGAGTTACAATAATACATCCAAGTAGAAGTACCACAAGCTTTAATTCAAAATATTTTTGAATTAAGAATCCTATTCCAAAAAAACATGAAATTGCTAATGAAATATCAAAGAAAATAGTTATAAGTGCAACTTTGTATGTTTGTAATCTGCTTTTCTTAAGTGCAGTGTTTATTACATATAGATTCTGTGTTCCAATAGGTGCTACATAAGCAAGTCCAAATAGCAGTCCCTGTAATAGATATTTAATCATAATTCACCACCTTGTAAGTAATTTCTTCTTTGTCATTATACATGATAAAATTACTGAAATCTCCAACCAAGAAAGTGAATTATTCACCAACCAAAACAACTATTGATTTTTTCAATAGCTGTTCATATTTATAATTAAAATAACTTTTCTCTAATTACTTTTGATAATATCTTCAAACCTCTTTCTAAATCCGTTAATGATGCATATGAATATGAAATTCTTAGATTTTGATTATTTGAAATATCATAAACATTTCCTGGATTAATTAGTATTCCTTCTCTACATGTAATTTCAAACAATTTGTTTAATGATATTGGTACATTCAATTTCAACCAAATATAAAATCCTCCAACTGGTTTATTCCATGTAGCTATATCCTTAAAATATTTTTCTAAGATATTAAGTGTATAGTCCCTTCTGATCTTTAAATTTTTCCTTAGTTTAAGCAAGTACTCCTCATATAAACCGCTTGTAATCCATTCAGCTACAACTTCTTGAGATAATGAACTTGTTCCATAATCAATCTGCATCTTAATATCACTTAAATGCTCAATAACATTTTCCGGTCCAATTAGCCAACCAACCCTAAGACCTGCTGCTAAAGATTTTGAAGCCGTACCCAAGTACATTACATTTCCATTCTTATCTCTAGCTTTTAGAGGAGCTGGCGGCTCTTCATCTAACCATAATTCTCTATATGCATCATCTTCAATAATGGGTATTCTTTCTTTTGAACATATTTTCAAAACCCTCTCTCTTCTTTCTTCTGACATTACATTGCCAGTTGGATTTTGGAAAGTCGGTATAGTATATAATAAAGTTGAATTTTTATTATTATTACTTTTTTTAATTTGAGTTGGATCAACTCCAAAAGCATCCATTTTAATACCTTTTAATTTCATTCCAGATGATTGAAATAAGTTTAGAGAATTTAAATACGAAGGCTTTTCAACGAGTATTGTAGATCCTTGTTCCAGAACTCCTATGGAAATCAGCTGCAAGGCCTGCAATGAGCCAGAAACAATTAATACTTTAGAGGGCGAAGCATTTATTCCATACTTTTTTAAATATTTACTTATTGTCTCTCTTAAAAATAGCGATCCTTTTGGTTCCTCATAGCCTAAAGATGACACTTTCTTTGATACATTATTCAACACTTTTTTCATCATATCATGAGGATATAAGTCACTAGCAAGTTCCCCTGTACCTAGCCTTATTATCCTACTTTCAAATTCTAACTTGTTTATTTTTTGAATTATAGGTAAATTAGGTTTATGTATACCACTTACAATATAATTTTTCCACTTTAATGGTGAAACAGATGCCATCAAAGACCAAGTATTATTGACTATAATTGTTCCTTTGCTACTTCTTCCTTCAATTAATCCTTCTGCCTTTAATTCATCCAAAGCCTCTACAACAGTACTTCTGTTCACTTCAAATATCTTTGCCAGTTCTCTTTGTGGTGGCAATCTGCTCCCTACATCCCATTCACCTGTTGATATCATTTTCTTAAAATAATTCACTATCTGCTGATATATTTGAATAGAAGAACTTTTATCTGGTTTCCAACTAACTACTAACATATGCCTCCTAAGTCTAATATTCATTCTATAATAGACTTCTTATTAAATTACCTAAAATATGAAAAAATTCAACTATTTTTTCTCGTACATTATAGCATAAAAACAATTAACTTTTATTTATCATTAAAATTATTTTGATTTTATCTTCTAATTTGATATAATTTAATCATAAGATATGAATAGCATATAAGAGGAGGATTTTATGGAGCATATATGTGAATTATGTAGTAGAAATGTGTCTATCATAACTAAACATCACTTGATTCCCCTACAGAAAGGCGGAAAAAAATTTGAAACGCTCTCTTTATGTCCAACTTGCCATCAGCAAATTCATGCACTTTTTACAAATCGTGAGTTAGCAACATACTATCATACTCTTGAGTCATTAAAGAGAGATATAAAGATCATTAAATATCTTAAATTTATTGAAAATTTCCCTGGTGATTCTCATTTTATAATAAAAAAATCAAGACGTGCTAGGAAAAGTGTTTAGATAGAGTATTCTTTTATTTTATATATAAGGAAAAAGCATTAATCGCAATTGATTAATGCTTTTTTTAATTCATATCTTGCATTTATTTAATACTTTTATATTTTAAATCACTTCAAACCTTATCTGTTTCCAGCATATAATGCTAATTCTTCTCTCGAAAATCTTTTTGGTTCGTTAGATTGATTTAAAACTAATGCTTTATAATAAATTTCAGCTACTCTTTCTACAGTTATTGCTTTAAATAGTATATTTTCTATATTCCCACTCACAACAATAGCTCCATTGCTCTCTAAAAGGCAGGCATCACTCATATTTAATTTTTCTACTAAATCTTTTGCAACTCCAGAAAATTCTGTATTTCCACCATTTGCAACATAAATATATCCTCCGTAATTTGCAGAATCATACGATATTGGTGGTATTACTTTATTTATTACAGCAAAAGTACTTACATGAACTGAATGAATATGCATTATAGTTTTTATATCTTTTCTTGCTCTATAGACTTCAAGGTGCATTAATATGTCACTAGTTGGTTCAATTCCATCAGCAACATTAATCCTATTTCCTTTTAAATCAACTACACAGACATGCTCAACATTCAAGTTTTCCACTGCTATTTTTGAAGGTGTTATAACCACATATCCTGAACTTTCATCTCTAATACTAAAGCTTCCTATATTTCCTTTACATAAATTATTCTTCTCTGCATCTTTTGCCATTTTCACAACTTTAATCTTTAAATTTTCTAACATAATCTTTATCCCCCTCTAGAATTATAAGTTATTTCTTTAAATCCATTAGTTCATCTATAAATATTCGTTTATCCATTAATTTAAGATCTTTATCTATCACTGGAGCAAATTCCATCAAATCTAATATATCTTTTTTAATATCTATTCCTGGTGCTATTTCAATTAAATGCAATCCATCTTCCTTTAATTCAAATACTGCCCTTTCAGTTATATACATAACTGGCTGTTTAATTTTCATCGCATATTCTCCACTAAAGGTGATTTGATCTACAGAATCTATAAATTTCTTTTGACTTCCTTCATTTAAAATCTTCAATTCTCCATTTTCTACTTTTAGCTCTAAGCCCTTAGCTGTCAAGGTTCCGCAAAAGAACACCTTTTTTGCATTTTGAGTAATATTAATAAATCCTCCGCAGCCTGCAACTCTTGTTCCAAATTTACTAACATTTAAATTACCATGCTTGTCTACCTGTGCAAGTCCTAAAAATGCTATATCTAACCCTCCTCCATCATAGAAATCAAATTGTGTTGGCTGGTCAAATATACATTCTGGATTTACTGAAGATCCAAACTTCTTCCCTCCTTGAGGAATTCCTCCTATAGGTCCTGGTTCAACTGTTAAAACAATAGAATCTGCTATTCCTTCTTCATTGGCAACATTTGAAATTGCTTCCGGTACTCCTATTCCAATATTAACAATGCTCCCTTCAGCTAATTCCATAGCTGCTCTTCTTCCAATAATTTTTCTAGCATTTAACTCTAACGGTTCCAAACTTCCTGTCATTACCTTAATATCTCCAGTCAAAGATAGATCATCATCATATCCCAGTACCTGAGCCTGCTCTTCTTTATTCTTTGCCTCGACTATATAGCTAACGTAAATTCCAGGTATTTTTATAGTTCTTGGATCTAATGTTCCAGCTTTAACGACTTTATCAACCTGTACTATGACTATTCCTCCACAATTCTTAACCGCTTGAGCTATACATGTTGCTTCCGAAAAAGTAGCTTCATGATTCATTGAAATATTTCCCTTTTCATCAGCATATGTTCCACGAATAAATGCCACGTCAATGCTTGGACATTTATATAATAAGTTTTCTTCATTCAATATCTTAATTACTTCAACTATATCTTCCTTATTTTCCTTAGTAATTAAATTTGCCTTTCCTCCTTCTACCCTTGGGTCAACAAACGTATTTAACCCTACTTTACTTATAGTTGCAGTTTTTTTACTTGCTATATCTCTAAACAAATTACACATGATTCCTTGAGGTAAATTATATGCATATACTTTATTTTCTCTAATTAATTCTCCTAACATTGGTGCTAAATTAAAGTGTCCTCCTATAATTTTACCTACAAGCCCTTCGTGAGCTAAATGATTTAATCCTTTACTTTTCCCATCACCTTGTCCTGCCGCAAACATTAGTGTCAAATTTTTAGGACTTTCTTCTACTAAGAATTTTTCTTCCAGACTTCTTAGTAATGCTTCTGGAACTCCTAATGATGCAAAACCAGAAGTTGCCAAAACATCATTATCCTTCACCAAATCTGCTGCTTCTTTTGTACTTATTACCTTCACCATAAATACCATCTCCATAACTTTTATAGTCTTTGTTATTTTTTTATCAAGTGTTCTTACCTTTATTTTATTTGCTTGTTTAATTTTTGTCAATAAATTTTTTGACAATTCTGAATTTTTGTACATGAATTATAACATTACATTTTATTATATATCACATTATCTTTTTGGCTTATAATCTAGCTGCATAGCTCTTCATTCAACCTATAATCACCCTCTAGTAAATCTCACCATATTATTCATTATCGCTTCTTTTCTATATATTATGGGATGCATGCATGATTTGTTCTCTTATATTGATATTATTTTAACTATTACTTTTACAATTATTGACTCATTAATAACAATTTCCCTATATATTTTATATTTTCAAATAAACTCTACTAGTTTTAATATTTAATTTAATTTTTTGAACAAAGTAAAAAGAATCAATATGTAATATTTATAGCATATCCGCTAATATTACAATATTAATTCTTTCTATAATTTATACTATAAAATTAATTGTGGTAAAGTAATCCTCATTCACAATTTTATCTTAACTCTACACTGCTTTATCAGTATTCTCTAAATCGCCTTCATTTTGAACTATACTGTGTTTTCTTCCATAAACAAAATACACTATAAGTCCTATAACAAGCCAAACTATAAAACCTATCCAAGTTACTAATTTTAATCCACATAATAAAACTATACAGCATACTATAGCTATTATAGGAGTAACTGGAGCTCCTGGAACTTTAAAAATTCTTTTAAAGTTTGGCATAGTTTTTCTAAGTACTATTACTGCAAGAGATACAGCAATGAAACCAAATAAAGTTCCAGTGCTTAAAAATTCCACAATAATGTCTAATGGTATAAATCCAGCAATTATTGCTGCTATAGTTCCAGTTATGATAGTTGAAATATGTGGTGTCTTGTGAGTAGGATGTACCTTTGAAAATATTTTTGGTAAAAGTCCATCTCTTGACATAACCATAAACACCCTAACTTGGCCATAAAGAACTACCATAATAGTAGAAATCATTCCAAGTATAGCTCCTGTTCCAACCAATGCTGCTCCCCAATTTATACCTACTCTTGCTAAAGCTCCTGGTACTGCATTTTCAGAAATTATCTCATTATACGGAACCATTCCTGTAAGTACAACAGCAACAGAAACATAAAGTATTGTAACTGCTATTAGGCAAATTATAAGTCCAAGTGGAATATCTCGCTTTGGATTTGCTGCTTCCTCTGCTGCAGTTGATATTGCGTCAAATCCAATGAATGAGAAGAAAATAGTAGCTGTTGCCGCAAAGATTCCTCCAAATCCAAATGGAGCAAAAGGATGATAGTTAGCTGTATCTATATGTCCTATCCCAAGCACTACAAACACAAGAATTATAACAATCTTTATTCCAACAATAATATTATTGACTCTAGCACTTTCTTTCATTCCATAATATAGTATGTAAGTTATTATTGCAATTATTAATACAGCTGGTAAATCCACTATTCCGCCTTTGCTTGGTGATGCAGTGAAAGCTGCTGGCAACGTTACTCCAAATGACTTTAGTATTCCTACAAAGGTTCCTGACCATCCAGATGCTACAGCACTACATGCAACTAAATATTCTGCAGTAAGACACCACCCAATTA
>JAEZKY010000275.1 GCA_023435985.1 Bacillota bacterium
GTGATATAGAGGAGTTTAGAAGGGCTATTAAGGAAGATACAAAGGCAATTTTTATAGAAACAATAAGTAATCCAAATGCGGTTATTTCAGATATAGAGAAAATAGCTGAAGTTGCTCATGAAAATGATATTCCACTTATTGTAGATAATACATTTGCAACACCATATTTGCTTAATCCAATTAAGTATGGAGCAGATGTCGTTATATATTCTGCAACAAAAGCTTTAAGTGGTCATGGAAATGTTATTGCTGGTGTAATAGTAGATAGCGGCAATTTCAATTGGGCAAATGGTAAGTATCCTCAATTTACTCAGCCGCATTTTACTCTAAAGGATTTAGAAGGAAATGAAAGAAGCTATATTGAGGCATTTAAGGAAAGTGCCTTTGCAGGAAAAATAAGATTAGATTATCTTACCTATTTTGGAGCAGTGCTTAGTCCTTTTGATGCTTATTTAATATTAATAGGCTTAGAAACCTTATCAGAAAGAGTACAAAAACAAGTTTCAAACACTGAGAAAATAGTAGAATTTTTAAAAACAGAAGAAGCAGTTAGCTGGATAAGCTATCCGACAGTTGAAGGAAGCCCTTATAAAGCTTTAGCAGATAAATATTTTCCAAAGGGTGTTGGTTCAACTTTTACATTTGGATTTAATGGAAATTCAGAAGGAATTTATAAATTAATTAATTCAGTTAAGTTATTTAGTTATCAGGCTAATGTTGGAGATGCAAGGTCTTTAATTGTTAATGTTCCAAAAACAACTCATGGAGAATTAACTGAAGAGCAATTAAAACTAGCTAAAATACCTCAGGAAACCATAAGGCTTTCAATAGGCATCGAAGATGCTGAGGATTTGATAGAAGATTTAAAACAGGCATTTAGGAAAGCTTTAAATTTATTTAGCTAAACAAAAGGGTGCGGAAGAATTTATAGGGGTTCAAATAAAATTATTTATAAAGATTATAGAAAAGACATCTGTATGTGTTGATGCAGTGAAAAATTATTTATTTAAGGAGAGAATAGCAATGGCAGAAAAAACATTAAGACAAGTAGCTATATATGGAAAGGGTGGAATAGGAAAATCAACTACTACGCAAAATCTAACAGCAGGTCTTGCAGAACTAGGAAAAAAGATTATGGTAGTTGGCTGCGATCCTAAGGCAGATTCCACAAGATTATTGTTAGGGGGATTGGCTCAAAAAACTGTTTTGGATACATTAAGAGAAGAAGGAGAAGATATAGAACTAGATGCAATAATGAAAACAGGCTTTAAAGGAATAAAATGCGTTGAATCGGGAGGGCCAGAACCAGGAGTAGGCTGTGCAGGAAGAGGAATAATAACTTCTATTGGAATGCTAGAAAGATTAGGAGCTTACACAGAAGATTTAGATTATGTATTTTATGATGTACTTGGTGATGTAGTTTGCGGGGGATTTGCAATGCCAATAAGAGAAGGAAAGGCGAAAGAAATATATATAGTTGCAAGTGGTGAAATGATGGCTTTATATGCAGCCAATAATATATCAAAAGGAATTCAAAAATATGCTCTAAAGGGTGGAGTGAGGCTTGGAGGAATAATTTGTAACAGCAGAAATGTTGATAGAGAGCTTGATCTTTTAACAGCATTTGCGAAAGAGCTTGGAACAGAATTAATTCATTATGTACCAAGAGATAATGTAGTACAAAGAGCTGAAATAAGAAAAAAAACTGTAATAGAATTTGACCCAGAAGAAAGCCAAGCAGATGAATATAGAGAATTAGCTAAAAAGATAGAAGAAAATGATTTGTTTGTAATTCCACAACCAATGAAGCAGGAGAGGCTTGAAGAAATTTTATTAGAATATGGATTGATGGATTAAATCAATGAATATGTAATCGAAGGATCTTTGGAGTATAAAGCTTTAAATATCTAGATGAACTCAAGAAATATTGACATTTAAGATAGTGGGAGGCAGCCTTATGATAACTGTAAATAATGTAAGTAAAACTTTTAATACTCCTACTGGAAAAGTAGAGGTACTAAAAGATATAAGCTTCAAAATTGATTCAGGTGATATTTTTGGAATAATAGGTTTTAGCGGTGCAGGAAAATCAACTTTAATAAGATGTTTAAATGGACTGGAGAAGCCTGATTTAGGAACCATAGTTATTGGTGAAGATGAAATAACAAAATTAAACAGAAGGGAACTTAGGAATGCAAGAAAAAAGATAGGAATGATATTTCAACAATTTAATTTATTTGATTCAAGAACAGTATATGAGAATATTGCCTTTCCATTAGAGATATCTGGATATAAAAAAGAAAAAATAAAGGAAAGAGTTGAAGAAATATTAGAATTAGTTGAACTATCAGAAAAAAGGGATGTATATCCGCTTCAATTAAGCGGGGGACAAAAGCAAAGAGTTGGAATTGCAAGGGCGTTAGCAAATGAACCAGATGTTTTACTAAGTGATGAAGCAACTTCTGCTTTGGATCCACAAACTACCTTTTCTATTCTAGAACTTTTAAAGAGTATAAATGAGAGATTGAATTTAACAATAGTAATAATAACTCATGAACTTGATGTATTACGGTATGCAACAAACAATATGGTGGTTTTAGAAGAAGGGCACATTGTAGAAAGTGGTGAAACAGATAATTTATTTTTAAATCCCAAAAGTGACACTTTGAAAAAGTTTATTAATATTACAAAAGGGCTTCAGAAAAATAGAAAGTTTTCAGGAGGTGAAGGAATATGAGCAGCGATTTAGGCAGTCTACTTATAACTGGTACAGCAGAAACATTATATATGGTATTTCTTTCATCTCTAATAGCATTTGTACTTGGTGTACCAATAGGAATTTTACTTGTTGTTAGCGATAAAGGTGGAATATTTCCACTAATAAAAGTGAATAAAACAGCTGGCTTTATTATCAACGTAATAAGATCAATGCCAGAAATGATACTAATTATAATTTTATTGCCGCTGGCCAAAATTATAGTTGGAACAACTCTAGGAGCAAATGCAGCAATAGTATCTATTTCAATTGGGTCGGCACCATTTCTTGCAAGAATAATAGAAAATAGCCTGAAGGAAGTTGAATTTGGGAAAATAGAAGCAGCAGAATCTATGGGGGCAACTCCATTTGAGATAATCAAAAAAGTATTACTTCCAGAAGCTCTTCCTTCAATTGTTAGAGGAATAACTATAGCGGTAATAGGAATAATAGGCTTTACAGCTATAGCAGGAGCAATTGGTGCAGGAGGGCTTGGAAGTTTAGCTATAAGATTTGGATATCAAAGGTTTCGTACAGATGTGCTTATAGGAACTGTAGTCATATTAGTTATAATTGTACAAGTCATTCAATTTGCAGGTGATTCTATTGCGAAGTTAATAAATAGGAGAAGATTTAAATTTGAATAATAAAGAAATTAATTTATTAGATGAATACGAGGAGGATAATAATGAATAAAAAATTAATAGCGATTTTCGCAAGCACTCTTATGGTTTTTAGTATCTTTACAGGATGTGCTAATAATAGTAAGCAGGATACAAGCAAGGCAGATGATAGCTCAAGTAAAAAAAGTGAAGTAACTTTAAAGGTAGGAGCAGCAGTGACACCTCATGCTGAAATATTAGAGCATATTAAACCAAAGTTAAAGGAAGAAGGTATTAATTTAGAAATAGTAACATTAGATGATGAAGGACAATTAAATCCTGCCCTAGATGAAAAGCAAATAGATGCAAATTATTTTCAGCATGTTCCTTATTTAGAATCGGTATCTAAAGAAAAAGGCTATAATTTTGAAGTTGCAGGAAAAGTTCATATTGAACCAATAGGCTTATATTCAAATAAAATTAAATCTATAAGTGATCTAAAGGATAGAGATAAAATAGGAATACCTAATAATCCATCAAATGAATATAGAGCATTAGTGCTTCTTGAGAAAAATGGTCTTATTAAATTAAAAAGTGGGATAACAGATTATTCAGCGACACCAAGTGATATAGCAGAAAATCCTAAGAATCTTCAATTTGTAGAAGCTGATGCAGCACAGTTGCCAAGAGCTCTTGATGATTTAGCAGGAGCAGTTATAAATACTAATGTAATTTTAGATGCAAAAATTGATCCAAACACTGCCTTAATAAGAGAAAGTGGAGATTCTCCTTATGCCAATGTAATTGTAGTAAGAAAAGGTGATAAAGATAGAGATGACATAAAGGCTCTTGTGGCAGCATTGAATTCAGATGATGTGAAAAATTTCATCAAAGAAAAGTATGGTGTAGCAGTAGTACCAGCATTTTAGGAGGAGAGATAAGAAATGTCTTATAAAATAGCATTTGCAAGCAGCGATGGAAAAGTTGTAAATCAGCATTTTGGAAGAGCAAAGCAGTTTTTAATTGTTGAGGTAGATGACAAAGATTATAAGTATGTTGAAACGAGGGTAAATGAACCAGCATGCCAAGATTTTCAACATACAGAAGAAGCGATGGAAAAATCCATCGAATTAATATCAGATTGTAAAGCAGTTTTTATTGCACAAATAGGACAAGGCGCTTTAGCTTTAGTTGAAGCAAGGGGAATAAAAGGTATAGAAGCACCGTATTTTATAGAAGACATACTAAAAAAGATATTGAATTCAAAAGTAAATATCTTAGATATATATTAACAAAATCAAACTATTAAAAATTTTACAATAAAATATATAAAAGAAGAAATATTCAGAGTTTAGTGTTAAATAAAAAGGAAGTGACTTTATATGGGGAATTTTGACCATCTAGTAAAAACTCATCCGTGCTTTGGAGGAGAAGCACATTTTAAATATGGTAGAATACATCTGCCAGTAAGCCCATCATGTAATATACAGTGTAAATTTTGCAGAAGAGGATTTAATAAATCGGAAATACGTCCAGGGGTAAGTTCACTTCTTCTTACTCCAGAGCAAGCGGTAGTGACTGTTAGAAAAGCGCTGAAATTATGTCCTGAAATAAGAGTAGTTGGTATAGCAGGGCCGGGAGATACCCTTGCAACTGATCATGCTCTTGAAACTTTTAGATTGATAAAAAAGGAATTTCCAAAGCTTATTAATTGTTTGAGCACTAATGGACTGCGCTTAGAAGAAAGAGCAGAGGAAATTGTAGACGCAGGTGTACAGACTGTAACAGTTACTGTTAATGCAATAGATGCAAGAATACAAAAAGATATATGCTCCTTTGTAATTGACGAATATGGAAATAAATTAAAAGGAGAAGAAGGAGCTAGAAAATTAATTGATGCACAGCTTAGAGGTATTAAAAAGATTAGCGAGTTAGGAGTTATAGTAAAGATAAATAGTGTTTTAATTCCAGGAATAAATGATGCACATATTAAAGAAATAGCAAGAGTAACGAAAGAATTAGGAGCATCGATACTAAATATAATTCCTTTAATTCCTCAAAATGAATTATCTCATCTTGAAGCTCCAACTTGCGAAGTTTTAAATAAATGCAGAGGTGAAGCTGGAGACTATCTTGATGTATTTAGGCAGTGCAAACACTGCCGTGCAGATGCTTGTGGAGTTCCAGGTAAAAATCAGGATATACACAGTCAATTGTATGATAAGGAAGTTGTGGAAACTTTTTCTCATGGTTAAAATTGAAACATTTTTTTATATAAAATCATAGTAAGCAAATAAGAATAATATGAATATTATATAGAAACTATATATGCATATAAGGCACGTATACGAGGAGGAAATAATATGAAAATAGAATCAATATTAGTTCATGGCGCTGTTGATGGAGATGATACAACGGGATCAGTAAATGTTCCAATTTATCAAACATCGACATATAAGCAGGAGGAACTAGGTAAAAATAAAGGTTATGAATATTCAAGAACAGGCAATCCAACTAGGGAAGCAGTAGAGAAAACAATTGCTCTGCTAGAAGGTGGTACAGGGGGACTTGCTTTTAGCAGTGGAATGTCTGCAATCACAGCAGTTTTATCCTTATTAAACAGTGGAGATAAGATAATAATTCCAAGTAACCTTTATGGAGGCACCTTCAGAGTCATTGATAAGGTATTTAAGAATTTCAATATTCAATATGAAATAGTTGATTTTTCAAGAATAAATGATGTTAAGAGAATTCTAGAAGATAATAAAGAGAATGGGAAGATAAAGGCTGTATTTATAGAAACACCTACAAATCCTCTTATGGATATTACAGATATTGAGGAAGTCAGTAAACTTGCAAAAGAATATGGTGCACTAACAATAGTAGATAATACATTTATGTCACCATATCTGCAAAGACCTTTGGAATTTGGGGCTGATATAGTTGTTCATAGTGCAACCAAATATTTGGGAGGCCATAGTAATGTAGTAGCTGGATTAATAGTGGTAAATGATGAAAATCTATGGGACAAGCTACACTTTATACAAAATTCAACTGGAGGAGTACTCGGACCTTTTGATTCATTTTTATTGCTACAGGGAATAAGAACTTTAGGAGTCAGATTAGATAGGCATAATGAAAATGCAGAAAAGATAGTGGAGTTTTTATCACAAAATGAATATATTGATAAAATTTATTATCCAGGTTTAAAGGCCTCTAAAGGATATGATATTCATAAAAAACAAGCTTCAGGATTTGGTGGAGTAATATCTTTTGTTATCAATGAAAAAGTCGATTATAAAAAGTTTCTAAGTTCATTAAGACTTATAACTTTAGGAGAAAGTTTAGGAGGTGTTGAATCTTTAATATGCCATCCAGCAACTATGACTCATGCAGCAATACCATATAAAATAAGACAGGAAGTTGGAATTGTTGATAATCTGGTAAGATTATCAGTTGGAATAGAGAATATTGATGATTTATTAGAAGATTTAAATAATGCATTTAAGGAGAGTAAAGTAAAATGAATTACGTAAGCGATATAAAAGAACTTATAGGAAGAACTCCTTTAATAAAGCTTACTCATATTAATGTAAAGGAAACTATAAATGTATTTGCAAAATTAGAATGCTTTAATCCAGGTGGAAGCGTAAAAGATAGAATTGGCGTAAAAATGATTAAAGGTGCTGAAGAAAAAGGAATATTAAAGAAAGGATATACAATAATTGATGCTACAGCAGGAAATACTGGACTTGGAATAGCGTTAGCTGCAATAAATAAAGGTTACAATATAGTTTTTGTAGTTCCAACAAAGTTTTCTATAGAAAAACAAAAATTAATTAAAGCATTAGGTGCAGAGATTATTAATACTCCAGATGAGGACGGAATGTTAGGGGCAATAAATAAAGCAGAAGAACTATTAAAAGAAATTCCAAACAGCATTAGTTTGGAGCAATTTGAAAATGAGGATAACCCTTTAGCGCATTATGAAAGTACAGGACCAGAAATATATGAAGCATTGGAAGGAAAAATAGAATATTTTGTGGCAGGAGCAGGAACTGGAGGTACTTTCACTGGAATTACTAAATTCTTAAAAGAAAGGAATAAAAATATTAAAGGAATACTTGCAGATCCAGAAGGATCAACAATGGTTGGTGGAGAGCATAAAAGCTATAAAATAGAAGGCATAGGAAATGATTTTGTTCCCAAAACCATGGACATATCTTTAGTTGATAAAGTAATAAAAGTTAATGATGAGGAAGCATTTGGAATGGTGAGATTATTAGCCCAAAAGGAAGGTTTAATTGTTGGGTCATCATCAGGAGCTATACTTGCAGCAGCAGTAAAGTTATCAGAGGAAATAGATAGTGGAAATATAGTAGTAGTTTTTCCTGATAGAGGAGATAGGTATTTAAGTACAACTTTATTTGATGAATAAAAAGGATTAGAAAATTAAAGTAGATTGTTCTATAATTTTTGACTATTAAACATTAATAAATAAACTTATTATACAGTTGACTAGAAAACTAGAGACTGAGCTTCTAAAAGATTATTATATCTAAAGGAAGTTCAGTTTTGTTATTATAAAGCAAGAGTTTTGGGGAGGTAAGTAGACATGGCATATAAAAAAATTAATCTTGATATTCCAGAAGTTGAGCCAAGGGAGCAAAGGCTTGGAACAATAATTGCATGGGATGGAAAAGCATCAGATTTGTCAGAGCAATCATCCTATGAACATAGAGGGTGCAAAGGAAGAGGAAAGCAGTGCAGTCTTTGCGAAATAAAAGGACCTTTTACACAAGGATCAGTATGCAGTGAACAGATGGTTGAATGCCAAGCCGGAAATGTAAGAGATGCAGTCCTTATTCAGCATTCACCTATAGGTTGCGCTGCAGGTCAGGTACCATATAACTCTATTTATCGTAATGGTCTTGCACTTAGAAATTTACCAGTAGAAAATATAAGAATTATCTGTACTAATTTAGATGAAAGTGACATGGTATTTGGAGGCGTTAAGAAATTAAAACAATCTATTAGTGATGCCTTTGAAAGATATAAACCTAAAGCAATTTTTTTAGGCACATCCTGTGCAACGGGAATTATTGGAGAAGACATGGAAAGTATAGCAAGTGAAGCAGAAAAAGAAATTAGAATACCAGTAATTCCTCTTGCTTGTGAAGGTTTTAGGTCTAAGCATTGGAGTACAGGTTTTGACGCTACTCAGCATGGTATCTTAAGGAAAATCGTTAAGAAAAATCCTGAAAAACAAGAGGATTTAATTAATGTAATTAATCTTTGGGGTTCAGATGTATTTACACCAATGCTTGCACAATTAGGGTTAAAAGTAAATTATGTTGTAGATTTAGCAACAGTAGATGATCTTGCAAAACTTTCAGAAGCTGTAGCAACTGTAGGTTTTTGCTATACTTTATCATCTTATATGGCAGCTGCACTTGAACAGGAATTTGGTGTTCTAGAAATTAAAGCCCCTCAACCTTATGGTTTTGAAGGCACAGATGCCTGGCTTAGGGAAATAGCTAGAGTTACCAATAGAGAAGAACTTGCGGAAGTTTACATTAAAGAAGAACACGAGAGAGTAAAGCCTAAATTAAATGAACTTAGAGAAAAGCTTAAAGGGGTTAAAGGATATGTAGCAACAGGTTCAGCTTATGCTCATGGATTAATTACAGTGCTCAGAGAGCTTGGAGTAGAAGTCAATGGATCTTTAGTGTTTCATCATGATCCAGTTTATGATAGCGGAGATCCAAAGCAGGATTCTCTCAAGTTTTTAATAGATAATTACGATGATGTTCCTTCATTTAGTGTAAGTAATAGGCAGCAGTATCAATTCTATGGACTTTTAAAAAAGACAAATCCAGATTTTATATTAATAAGGCATAATGGACTTGCACCTTTGGCTTCTAGATTAGGAATACCAGCAGCTCCACTTGGAGATGAACATCTAGCTATTGGATATGATGGAATGATTAATTTAGGAGAAGCCATTTTAGATATCCTTGCACATAAAAAGTTTCATCAAGATCTTAAAAAGCATGTTAAATTACCATATACAAAGTGGTGGCTAGATCAAGAAGACCCGTATATACTTGCAAAGCAGCCAGAAATATTGAATGAAAAAATAATGTAGCTGATTTTAAAAGAAGGAGAATGATAAGGTTATGGGAGTTAATGAAAATGTAAATTTGAAACAAACAAATTCTATAAATCAGGTGCGTTACGGGTGCGCAATAGGATCTATATATACTGTATCGTCAATTCCAGGAGCTATGCCAATCGTAAACTGCGGACCAGGATGCGCGGATAAACAGTATACTAGTCTTGCTTTTTATAATGGCTTTCAAGGGGGAGGCTATAGTGGAGGGGCAGTATCTCCAAGTTCTAATGCAGGTGAAAATGAAGTTGTATTTGGAGGCGAAAACCGCCTTAAGGAGTTAATTAAAGCTTCATTAAAAATAATGGATGCAGAACTATTTGTAGTTCTTACAGGGTGTATTGGAGAAATTGTAGGGGATGATGTAGGTGCAGTAGTTGGAGAATTTCAAAGAAAAGGAGTTCCAATAGTATACGCTGATACCGGTGGATTTAAAGGAAATAATTTCGTTGGACACGAATTGGTGACAAAAGCTATTATTGATCAATATGTGGGAACATATGATGGTGAAAAGGAAAAAGGAGTAGTCAATGTATGGTCACTTTTACCTTATCAAAATACTTTTTGGAGAGGAGACTTAACCGAAATAAAACGTGTACTTGAGGGTGGCGGACTTAAAGTTAATATTCTATTCGGACCAGAATCAAAAGGTGTAAGTGAATGGAAAAACATTCCTAAGGCACAATTTAATTTAGTGCTTTCACCATGGCTTGGATTAGAGACTGCAAAACATTTGGGAAATAAGTACAATCAGCCATTTTTGCATATACCAATTATACCAATCGGGGCAAAAGAAACAACAGATTTTTTGCGAAAGGTAGTGAATTTTGCAGGGATAAATAAAGAGCAAAGTGAGGAATTTATAAAGGAAGAGGAGAAGAGTTATTATTATTACTTAGAACACTTTTCGGATTTTTATGCGGAATATTGGTGGGGGTTACCAGCTAAATATGCGGTAGTAGGTGATAGTGCATATAATTTGGCTCTTAATAGATTTTTAGTAAATCAGCTGGGATTAATACCAGCTAAACAAATTATAACAGAAAATCCACCAGAGCAATATAGAGAGGCAATATCAGAAGAATATAAGAATTTGGCAGAGGATGTTTCAACAGAAGTTGATTTTGCGGAAGATGGCTATATAATAGGCAAACTGCTAAAGGATACTGAGTTTGGACATAAGCCACCTATTATTTTTGGAACTACATGGGAGAGAGATATCGCAAAAGAATTAAAAGGAGCAATTATTGAAGTTGGTTTTCCAGCATCTTATGAAGTGGTATTATCTAGAAGTTATGTAGGTTATAAGGGGGCGCTTAATTTATTAGAGAAGATTTATACCACAGCAATTAGTGCAAGTGCATAATTAGATGTTATTTAAATGGTATCCATATTTTTATTGAATTATAAAGTTGTAAAATATAAAGCGTGAATATGGCAGAAAGTGCTTGGTGAGTTTTATATTTTACAGCTTTATTATTTGGGGAAAATAGAAAATTGTAATATGTTCAATAATAAAAAAGATTTATTAAAAAATGTTTAGCTTTATCTTCAATATGAATAAATCTTAGTAGTAAATAGATACTCAAATAAATAATGTTTTAGAAGCAGATAATTATATTATAAAGATTATCTGCTTTTTTATTAAAATGGATTATTCAAATGCATACTAATAAATTACTTAATATGTGTCAATACTAATACTTGAGAAAGATATTATCTATATTGTTTAATATTATTGTGGTAGTATATAGATATATAGGAATAATATATAGTAATAACACAATGGAGGAAGAATTATGGGAATAAAACAAACATTAACAAGTTTTATGAGAGAACCTGCATATAGACCCATGGATATAGAAGAATTAGTAGCTGTATTTGATATAAAGAAAAATGAATATAATGCATTTAAGAAGACTTTAAGAATGATGGAAAATGAAGGCTTTATTATAAGGACAAAAAAAGATAAATATATGATTGCTAAAGAAGGTCATGAAGAAGAAGGATTAATAGTAGGAACACTTCAGGCTCATGCAAAAGGCTTTGGATTCTTGATTCCAGAAGAAGAAGGACAAAAAGATGTGTTTATTCCAGGCAATTGCATGAAAGGAGCAATGAACGGGGATAAAGTATCTGTTAGGATAACTAGAGAAGATACGAATACGAAAAAGAGAGAGGGAGAAGTAGTTGACATTATAGAAAGAAATACAGCAAAAATAGTTGGTGTATACGAAGACTCTAGAAATTTCGGATTTGTAGTATCTGAGGACCCAAGAATATCAAAAGACGTATTTATATCGAAGAAGGATAGAAATGGAGCTAAAGATGGTGATGTTGTTACAGTTAAAATAACAAAATGGCCAGAAGGAAATAAAAAGGCAGAAGGGGTAGTAACAGAAGTTCTTGGAAGAAAAGGCGATAGGGGAATAGATATTTTGATGATTATCAAGAAGCTAGGACTTCCAGAAGAATTTAGTGAAAAAGTACTAAATTATGCTGAAAATATTCCAGAAGAAATTGATGAGGAAGAATATAAAGGCAGAAGAGATTTAAGAGATTTAAAAATGGTTACAATAGATGGAGAAGATGCCAAGGATTTAGATGATGCTGTATCTATTGAAAAATTAAGTAATGGAAATTATAAACTTGGCGTTCACATTGCAGATGTAACTCATTATGTTAAAGAAAATAATCCACTGGATAAAGAGGCATTAAAAAGAGCAACTTCAGTATATTTAATTGATAGGGTAGTTCCAATGCTGCCTAGAAAATTGTCTAATGGAATCTGCTCATTAAATCCAAAAGTGGATAGATTAGCTTTATCCTGTTTCATGGAGATAGATCATAAAGGAAAAGTTGTAAATCATGAGATAGTGGAGTCTATTATTAAGACTAATGAAAGAATGACATATACAGATGTTACAAAGATTTTGAGAGATCATGATGAGGAACTGATAAAGAGATATGATTATCTTTATGAAGATTTTAAGATGATGGAAGAGCTTTGTAAGATTTTAAGAGAAAAAAGAACTAGAAGAGGTGCTATTGATTTTGAAATAGCAGAAGCAAAAATAACACTGAATGAACTTGGAAAACCAATTGAAATTAAACCTTATGAACGTGAAATAGCTAATAGGATGATAGAGGAATTTATGTTAGCTGCTAATGAAACAGTTGCGGAGCATATGTTCTGGACTCATTTGCCTTTTGTATATAGAATACATGAGAATCCAGATGAGGAGAAATTAGCTAAGTTTAAGGAATTTGTTTATAATTTAGGGTACAATGTTCATTGGACAGAAGAGATAGTACCTAAGAGCTTTCAAGAAATTTTAGAAAAAGTTAAAGGAAAAAATGAAGAGACTGTCGTTAGCACATTATTGCTCCGCTCTATGATGCAGGCAAAGTATGCGCCAGAATGCAGTGGTCATTTTGGACTTGCAGCACAGTACTATTGTCACTTTACATCTCCAATTAGAAGATATCCTGATTTACAAATTCATAGAATTATCAAAGAATACCTTCATGGAGAAATGGATGAGAAGAGGATAAATAAGTTAAAGAATATAGTTGGATATGCAGCAAAGCAATCATCAGAAATGGAAAGAAAAGCTCAGGACGCAGAAAGAGAAGTTGATGATCTTAAAAAGGCTGAATATATGCAAGAGCGAATTGGTGAAGAATTTGAAGGAGTTATATCTTCAGTTACATCTTTTGGTGTATTTGTTGAATTGCCTAATACAATTGAAGGTTTGGTTCACATCACTGATTTAGATGATGATTATTATATCTTTAATGAAGCACACTTAAGCCTTATTGGTGAAAGAACTAAAAAGTTATATAAGCTTGGAGATAAAGTAAAAGTAGAATGTGTTCATGTAGATATAACAAATAGAGAAGTGTTCTTTAAGATTACTCAGGAACCTGAAAGAGAAGAAGCAAAAGATGAATCAAAAGATCAAGTGCTAGAATTAGTATAATTTAATCCACAAATATTAATTCTGATTGATTTGCAAAGATATGTATAATATAATTTTGTTATATTAATATTATAAGTTAAATTTATAATATATAAGTACTAATTAATAATTTTAATTAGTACTTAATGAGTTGAATATTTTAGAAATTCTGAAAGAAAAAGTGAGATAAGTGAGAGTCCAAAAGTGAAAGTACAAATTTTATATTTGGTTACTTGAACTTCCACAGCGAGTGAATACGAGTCGTGTTTACTTATTTGGGTTCTCGAACTTAGTTAAATTGCGCATGCAAGTTAACTTCATTTGTATAGCTATTCGAATTTTCTCTTTCAGAGCTTCATCATAAACTGTTAACTGTAAATTGTCTACAGGATACCCTAAAGGGCATGAACTGTTAACTGAACAAAGTAGGTGAGTAAAATGGCAAGAAAAAAGAATGAGAATTCATTAGCTGAAAATAGAAAAGCAAGACATGATTATTTTGTTGAAGAAGCAATGGAAGCAGGCTTGGTTTTAGTTGGAACAGAAGTTAAATCTATAAGAAACGGAAGAGTAAATCTTAAAGATTGTTATGCAGATGTATATAACGGTGAAATATTTATAAAAAATATGCATATTTCACCATATGAACAAGGAAATATATTTAATGTAGATCCGCTTCGTGAAAGAAAATTATTATTGCATAGAGATCAAATACGAAGGCTTGATGGTCTGGTATCTCAAGATGGATATACATTAGTACCGTTATCGCTATATCTAAAAGAAGGTAAAGTTAAAGTGGCTCTTGGAGTGTGCAGAGGTAAGAAAAATTATGATAAGAGAGATTCAATGCTTGAAAAAGCACACAAAAGAGATATAGATAGAGCAATGAAGGAAAAATATAAATAGTAATTATGCACATGAAAATAAATAACGAGTTCAAAATTGCGATGGATATTTTTCATCAGGGCAGGAAACAAATTGACTTAAAAGAAGTATATATGCAGCTATAAGCTATCTAGAAAATTTATAAAATTGATTTCTAGGTAGTTTTTTTATTTTTGATAAATTTTGCTGTAATAAAATCTGGATATATAAAATTTATATTATAACTTAATTAATATTATAAATAATAACCATATTAGCGTAATCGTTCATGAATTTAAGAACTATTTACACAACGTTAAAAGTAAAGTGTAGAGTTTTAACAAACATATTATATAATTCATAATATGGGGAAATATACATACTATGTAATAATAAAATTAGGAGGGGTTATTATTGAAAAAATTATTAAAGGGGAAAAAATGTATAGCTTTTTTAACTAGCTTATTCTTAGCAATTACATTATTTACAGCTTTTCCATCAGTAGGATATGCTGCAGATACTGAAAAAAACTTTGATATTATTGAGGTTACAGATTTTCACGGAACATTAAATGATACTTCAGGAAATCCAGTTGCAGGAGTTTTAGCAGATAGATTAAACAACGTAAAAAAGTCTAATCCTGATAGAACTTTAATATTAGGGGGCGGGGATTTATATCAAGGATCTGCAACATCAAATATTATGAAAGGAGTTCCTGTGCAGGAAGTCATGTCTAAAATAGGCATGGAAGTAACTACTCTCGGTAATCATGAATTTGACTGGGGATTAGACACAACTTTAAATACAACTATGAAGGGCGCGGCATATTCAATAGTGTGCAGCAACTTATATGATAAACAAAGTGGGAAGAGAGTATTTGATCCGTATAAAATTATAAATAAAGATGGAATCAAGATAGCAATTATCGGAGGAATAACACTAGAAACAGAAACAAGTGTATCACCTAAATATGTTAAAGATTATGAATTTAAAGATTTGGCAAGTGAAATTAATTCAGTTGCAGCGGAGATAAAACAAAGCAAATTAGCAGATGTAATAATAGCATTGGTACATGAAGGTGATAAAGGTGACAATGCTACAGGACCAGTATTTGATTTAGCCAATAAACTTCAAAATGTAGATGCGGTGTTTGGAGGTCATAGCCATACTAAAACTGCAGCAATAGCCCAAACTACTAAAATTCCAGTTTATATTGGCGGTTCTAATGGGAAAGGATATATAGATGCAAAATTTGAAATAACTGGTGATAAAAAAGTTGTATTTGATACACCAAAACTTGAATCAAGTTACGTAGCTTTAGATAATGAACAAGGATATAAGGCTGCTAAACCACAAACTGATAACGATATTGATAAAATTGTTAAAGAGGCTAACAAAGAGATAGAGCCCATGACTAGTGAAGTTATTGGATATAATACAGAAAGTGATTTAACAAGAACATTGGATGTATCTCCTTATGGATCATCAATACTTGGAAATTGGGCGTCTGATGTTACAAGGAATGCAGTTAAAGCTGATGTAGGCTTTCAAAATAATGGAGGCCTTAGAATAGACATACCTAAAGGAAATATTACAGTAGGTACTATGTGGCAGTTTATGCCTTTTGATAATACGATATATAAATTAAGCATGACAAAGGCTCAATTAATAGAAGTTTTAGAACAGGCAGTTGCAGATAACAGTAAGGGGTTACAAGTATCAGGTATTAAGTTTACCTATGATTCAAAACTTCCATCAGGGCAAAGGGTTAAATCTATAACAAAAGAAGATGGAAGTGAAATTAGTGATACTGAAAAGCTAACTGTAGCAGTTCCAGATTTCGTGGCTCAAGGTGGAGATTCATTTACAGCATTTACAAAGTACGGCGGGTTAGATGTAGCAAATGACACTCATACTTTGGTAAGAGATGCATTTATAGACTGGTGTAAAGCTAATAAAGATAAAAATGATAAGAATACAATATCTAATGTGGATATTCCAAGAATGATTAACACATCTAGTTCAATAACTTTGCTTGCAACAACAGATGTTCATGGGACAGTCTTGAATTATGATTATGCAACAGGAAAAGCACCAGCTAAGGCACAGGGCTTAGCTAAAGTCTCATCATATGTTAAAAGTGTAAGACAAAATAATAAGAACGTTATGTTAATTGATAATGGTGATACAATTCAGGGAACACCGCTTTCGTATTATTACGATATAATGGATACAAGCTCAGAATATCCAATGGCTAAAGTCATGGGAGCAATGAAATATGATTCCTGGACTTTAGGAAATCATGAATTTAATTATGGCTTAGACGTATTAAATAGAGTGATTGGAGATTATAAAAAAGAAGGAATAGCAGTACTTGGAGCTAATATATATAAGCAGGATGAAACAAATTTTGTACAACCATATATAATTAAAAGTTTTAATATTAATGGAAAAGATATAAAAGTTGCAGTCATAGGATTGGAAAATAAGTGTATACCAAGCTGGGAAGATCAAAAGCACTACGAAGGCTTACATTTTAATGACCTTGTAGATGAAGCTAAGAAATGGGTAAATGAAGTAAAAGAAAAAGGAGCAGATGTAATTATAGTTTCAGCACATAGTGGTCAAGAAAGTGCTGCAGATGTTTTGCCAGAAAACGAGGTTAATGCAATAGCAACTCAAGTTAGCGGGATAGATGCAATTGTTGCAGGGCACACTCATCTAAAGGTTAATGACTTAACTAAAAAGAATCCTGAAGGTAAAATTGTTCCAATAGTTGAATCAACCAAAGGGGCAACAGGAATAGCACAAATAAATATAAATATTGATTCAAATGGGAAAGTTTCTGGGCTTTCAACAAAGAATGTTGATATAGATAATAGTATACAGGATGATCCAGACATAGTTAATGTAATCAATCAATATGAAGATGCTACAATAAAATATGTAAACACAAAGATTGGAACTTCAACTGGAGAATTTACTGGAAAAGATCAAACTAGTAAGCCGACAGCAATTATGGAATTAATCAATGAAGTTCAGAAAGAAAGTGCAGGAACACAATTGTCTATAGCAGCTCCATTAAGTGAAACTGCATATATACCAAGTGGTGATATTACCATTAAAGATATGATGGCAGTTTATGTTTTTGAAAACTTTTTATATGGAGTTAAGATGAATGGCAGACAGTTAAAAGATTGGATGGAATATTCAGTTAGGTATTATGCACAAACAAGTGGAAATAATACAGCAATAACTAAAGATTCAGTATTAAATATTCCTGATTATAACTTAGATCAATTATATGGTGCAACTTATGATATAGATTTAACTCAGCCTGCATGTACTGTTGATAAAGAAACTGGAAGAGTTATTTCAGGAAATAGAATAAAGAACTTAAAAGTCAATGGAGTAGATGTGAAAGATTCAGATGAATTTACTGTTGCAATCAATAATTACAGATATAATGGCGGTGGCGGTTTTATGAAGGCAGCAGGATTAAGCAATACTGATCCAAGCATAGTAACTTATGATTCTGGAAAGGCTCTTGGTGATGATGGACAGGTAAGAAGCTTAATGACAGCATATATAAAAAAACATGGAGAAATATCTCCTAAATGTTCAGCAAATTGGAGCACAGTAACAAGTATAGCCAAAGAAAAAAATGCAGCTTAAATAATAAAAAGACGATAGAATACAAAACCGTGCATAAACAGATGTTTCTAGTATATGCATGGTTCTATTTTAGAAATTAATAAGTATTTACTTTGCAATAATTGCTTGTATTAGAAATTGTTTGAAGCTTGGAAAAAGTTCTTGCAATATAATTAGATAATATATATAATAATTATAGTAATCCGAGCATAATGCTTTGAATTGAATAAATTAATTGGATTTTGTGGTTGGTTTTTAGATGTTGACAAATGAAAAAATTGTTTATATAATCATTTAAGAAACTAAATTAAATAATCTGATGTCTTATCAAGAGTGGTGGAGGGACTGGCCCTATGAAACCCGGCAACCGAAATATTGTTTATCTCAATATTTATATGGTGCTAATTCCAGCAGCAGAGTAGCTGAAAGATGAGAGGATAAATTTGAGTGGTATTTATGCGCTGGAGATTTATTCTCTGGCGCTTTTGTTTTGAGGTGCATTATTAAAGTGATTAATAATTATTTTATTTTGCTGCCTTAGTTATCCGGAAACTAGCAAAACAAAGTCAAAGGAGGAAATGTGTTTTGATAGAAATTAAACACGTAATTAAAAATTTTGGGGAAGCACAAGTTATAAAAGATGTATCGCTAAACATTAAAGAAGGCGAAATTTATGGAATAATAGGTCATAGTGGTGCAGGAAAATCTACATTACTCAGATGCATTAACGGTCTTGAATCTTATGATGGAGGATCAATAAATGTAATGGGGAAAGAAGTTTCTTCATTAGATGGCAGAAGTTTAAGGGAATTTAGAAAAGATTTGGGGATGATTTTTCAAAATTTCAATCTTATGCAGAGAAAGAATGTTTTTGATAATGTAGCTCTTCCACTTGAAGTATGGGGATATAATAAAAACGAAATCAAGGACAAGGTATCAAGATTACTGGATTTAGTTGGATTAAAAGATAAAAAATTAAGCAAGCCATCAGAGCTTAGTGGTGGTCAGAAACAAAGAGTAGCAATAGCAAGAGCATTAGCATTAGATCCTAAAGTATTACTTTGTGACGAAGCGACATCAGCTTTAGATCCTAAGATTACAAAAGATATTTTGGCATTACTTTCTAAGATAAATAAAGAACTGGGAATTACAATAGTCATGGTTACTCATCAAATGGAAGTAATAAAAGAAATATGCGAAAAGGTTGCATTATTAGATGGTGGAGAAATAAAAGCAGAAGGAAGAGCAGAAGATTTATTCTTAAAACCTGGAAAGTCTCTTAAGAAATTCTTAGGTGAAGAAGATGATGAATTATTACCTGATGAGGGAGTTAATATTAAGCTATTCTTCCCAAGTGATTCTTCAGAAAATGCACTTATAACAAAAATGGCAAGAGAACTCGAAATAGATTTTTCAATAGTTTGGGGAAAGCTTGAAAGATTTAGAAGTGAGGTACTAGGGGGGCTTGTAATAAATATTAAAGAAGAAGATAAGGACAAGGTTATAAAATATCTTGAAAACAGAGATATCTTATTGGAGGTAATTGAATAATGAATGCGATAATAGTAAAAGCTTTAATAGAAACATTAGAGATGGTTTTTGCATCAACTATTGGTTCACTTATTTTAGGATTCATACCTGCAATAATCTTAACAGTTACTGCAAAGGATGGATTAAAACCTAATAAAATCGTTTATACTGTTTTAGATTTAATAATTAATATATTAAGAAGTTTTCCAGTTATCATATTAATGGTTGCAATAATACCTTTAACTAGATTTATTGCTGGAAAATCAATAGGCACAGAAGCAGCTATTGTTCCACTTACGATTGCAGCAGCTCCGTTTGTAGCAAGAATAATAGAATCATCACTTAGAGAAGTTGATAAAGGAATGATTGAAGCGGCAAAATCATTTGGGGCATCAAATACTCAAATTATATTTAAGGTTATGCTTAAAGAAGCAATTCCTTCAATAGCATCTGGAATAACACTTACAATAATAAGTATTGTTGGGTATTCAGCAATGGCAGGAACAATTGGAGGAGGAGGACTTGGTCAAGTAGCAATAAGCTATGGTTATCAAAGATTCCAAACAGATTATATGGTAGTAACATGTATTGTCTTAATTATAGTGGTACAAGGACTACAGCTTATAGGCAATTATTTTTACAATAAATTATCAAAGTAGGGGGAAATAAACATGAAGAAAAAATCAATTTTATCAATAGTTTTAGCGGGAGTAGTTACACTAGGATTAGTAGGCTGCGGAAATGCTTCTAATGCAGGAAGTTCAGATTCTAAAGAAGATAAAGTAATAAAAATTGGTGTTACACCAAAGCCTCACGAAGAAATAGTAAATGTGGCTAAACCATTACTTGAAAAAGAAGGATATACAGTAGAAATAACAGAATTTAATGATTATAATCAACCTAACACTGCTGTAGAAGAAGGAGATTTAGACGCAAACTTCTTCCAACACACTCCATATTTAAATGAGCAAAATAAAGCTCAAGGATATCACTTAGTTTCAGTAGGGGCTATACATTTAGAACCAATGGGATTATATTCTCATAAGATTAAGAGCATAGATGAACTTAAAGATGGTGCTAAAATTTCTATTCCTAACGATCCATCAAACGAAGCTAGAGCATTAAAGTTATTAGCGGGTAAGGGATTAATTAAAATTGCAGATGGTGAATTAGTTACACCAAAGGACATTACAGAAAATCCTAAGAATTTAAATTTCGATGAATTAGATGCAGCAACAGTTCCAAGATCAGTAGATGATGTTGATGCAGCTGTAATAAATGGAAACTATGCATTAGATGCTAACTTTAATCCAGCAAAAGATGCTATAATAATTGAAGATAAAGATTCAGAAGCAGCTAAGCCTTATGCAAACATTGTTGTTGTAAAAGAAGGTAATGAAAATAAAGATAAAATTAAAGCTCTAATGAAAGCAATGACTTCACAAGAAGTTAAAGACTTCATAAATAAGGAATACAATGGATCAGTAATTCCAGTATTTTAGTTTTAGGCATATGGAATTGTTATTTATTTGATTGTGAGTTATAGGATGATTTTTGAAAGAGTACTCAACATAAAAGAGTACTCTTTCTTTTTATATATGAGATTCTTATTGAGCTTAGAGAAGACAAATTGTTCATATGAAGCTTTTTATTGAAAACATATTTATTATTATAAGCAAGCGTGCAGAACTAAATCTTTAATAATTATCTGGAATAATGTATACTTTTAAGTATATTTAGGAAGATAATTTTAAAGGGGAATAAAAATATGAAGATATCAGAGGTAAAGGTTAAGTTATTAGGAAATGATATATTAAGTATTATTAATGAATTTGTCAAAGTTGAAGGTTTAACTTTAACAAAGGTATCAATTAATAATGGAATAATACTAGAAGGAAATTTAAAAAAAAGAATTAAAATAGAGTTTGCAGTAAAAGTAGAATTAATCGAATGTATGCAAAATAAAATTAATTTTAGAGTAGTTGAAGCCAAGATTTTAAATTTAGGAGTATTTAGAATCTTTAGAAGTTTTGCATTAAAGCAATTGTCAAAGCTGTTTAAAGAATATGGGATACATAGTCAAAAAGATAGAGTAATAGTAGATGTTAATACAGTACTTAAAGATGTGCCTTTTGTCGATTTAAATATTGATGAAATATTTATGAAAAGATCTGAATTATGGGTGGAAGCTAGCAATGTTAATATTTCTATAGCAGGAAATTTGATAAAGAAGATAGAAGTAGAAGAAGCTGATGAAGAAGATGAAGAGGCAAAGTTAGCATTAGAAATTACGGAAAAAGTTGAAGACAGCTATTCAAAAGGAAGAAAAATTGCAGAGGACAAGCTTCCTGAGTTTACTGAAAAATATAAAGAATATATATTTATACTGCCTGATACAATTTCGCTGATCTATAGATTGCTTAAGGATAAACGAGTACCTATAAAGACTAAATTAATAATGTCAGCTGCTATAGGTTATGTAGCAATGCCGAATAATTTAATACCTAATAAGATTCCTTTTGTAGGAGCAATTGATGATATTGGAGTTATACTATTTGCACTAAATAAGGTTCTTAAAGATATTCCGTTATCAATAATAGTAGAAAATTGGCAAGGTAGAAATGACTTGGTCATAATATTACAAAAGGGTGTTGAATATTTAATGAATTTTACTAAAGCCGGCAATGTGGAAAAACTATATTCTGTTATTGAAGAATTATCTACATTATAAAAGCTTTCTGATATTTAGGATATAATATTAGTTAGAAAATATCAAATAGGAAAGGATAAATACAATGGCGAAAAAGGTTTATGCTATACAATATGGATATGATTTAAAAAATGATAAAAAAGTAGAGAATATTATAGTTGATACGTGGGGAGAATGTTTAGGATACGTTAAAGGAGTAAAAGGAGCTAAATATAAGAGCTTTGAAAACTTAGACGATGCAAAAGCATATTTAAATGAAGGAAATAGAATGCTGAAAAAGAGTGATGAGAATTATCCTAAAGACTGCCTTCATGCTTATGTTGATGGAAGCTATAATTCTTCAGATGGAAGATATTCATATGGTTTAGTATGTGTAAATAATAATGTGGTAGAATACATAGAAAGTAATGCGGAAAAGGATTCATCAGAAAAGAATATAAGGCAAATAGCAGGTGAACTTAAAGGGGCTCTCAAAGCTGCTCAATATGCTTTAAGGCAAGGTCAAGAAAAATTAGTTATATTTCATGATTATGAGGGGATTGCCCACCATGCAACTGGTTCCTGGGAAAGAAAAGAAGAATCTTCAATGGAATATTATGAAAAGATGCAAAAGCTAATGAATTCTGGTATTGAAGTAATATTTGTAAAAGTAGATAGTCATACAGGTGATTTATTTAATGAACTTGTGGATGAGAAGTGTAAGGAAGTTCTAGGAATACCTTCTGATAAAGCAGTCGAAAAATTACTTAAAAAAAACATTATAGAAGTTTCTAGTATTGAAGTAAAAAATCAAATATTAAGTATAGCGCCATCTTCTGATAATCGCATAATTATAAGTGGCAGCGATAATAAAAATCAAGTTTTAGATGAAACAATAGAAGAAAATAGTGAAGAAGCTGATGAGAAAAATAGATTTGAAGAAATTGTAAGCTTGTATAAAAATAATTCTAAAGAATGCAAGAAAATAGTTTCAAAATTGTTAAGCAAGGAAAAAGAAAAATTTATTTTATATTTATTAGAACAACTATAGATGAATAAATGTAAATTATAAATCTAGTTTACAAGCTATTATTTTCTTTCAAGTGCCTTAATTTCAAATAAGAAGTAATCATTCAATAAATTAACTTGGATAACTTTTTAATTACTACATAATCTACTTATAGAAAATTAAATTAATATTAAAGAGGTGTTGATTATGGAAAGATTCTCAAAAGGAATGATGGCAGGAATTTTAATTGGAGTAGCTGTTGAAATGGCAATGATGCCATACTATGATAGAAGCTCTCAAAGAACAATGAAAAGGACAGGAAGAAGAATGAGAAATATGGCTGAGTCTACTTATCATGGAATTCATGACTGGATGAGATGAAAATTGAAATATTTATAACAAAATCGCAGGCGACTGTGGAGCCGGAGATTTTTTTACTCATCTGCCTTTTCGAACGAATGTGAGAAAAATCTGGCAGGCGAATAAGATTTATTTTTTATTCTTTTTCTACACGGAACATAATTAAATAGCTGTTCATAAATTATCCACAGATTTTACTTTATTATAAATTCCTAAAGAATAAAAAATCTAAGATTTAATGATACTATATTTTGTGATGGAAGGCATGAATAATTTTCATGTCTTTTTGTTTTTATTTATTATATTTATATTTTTGATTATAAAAATGGATAATACAATTAAATTATATAAAATTTGGGGCACGTTTATATTTTTATGCAGTTTTTTATAAATTTATGTTATAATTAAGGAAAAATATATTAATTGATTAAAGAATTTGTTGAATAGAGAAGGATTGAAAAAATGGAAATTCTATCATTAGGAGAAAAAATTAAAAAGAGAAGAAAACAATTAAACATGACTTTAAAAGATCTAGCTAAAGACAGAATAACTCCAGGACAAATTAGTTTGGTTGAGTCAGGTCGTTCAAATCCATCAGTTGACTTATTAGAATACTTGGCAAATGCACTAAATACTACTGTAGAATATCTAATGGAATCGGAAGAAAGCCAAGCAGAAAAAATAAGTCTATATTATGAGCAAGTAGGAGAATCCTGTATATTACAAGGAGATTATGAAAAAGGACAGAGATATATTGATAATGCTTTGTATTATTGTGAGAAATATAACTTAGAATATAGAAAGGCAGTAATATATTTTATTACAGCAAAATCTTATATGTATAAAAAAGATTTTCCTTTAGCTCAAAAATTTTTCTTATCTGCAAATGTGATTTTTGTTAAAAGTAATAACTATGAGCAAATAATAAAAACTTTCTTGAATTTAGCTAATATAGCTTTAGAATTAAAAGCTTACCATTCTGCCAGCAGTTATTTAAAACAAGCAGAAAAAGTTTATCTTGATAATAAAGTTGTAGATGATTTCTTAATGGGCGAAATATATTATAACATGTCTAGAACCTATTATGATGTAGAAGACTTGGATTCAGCATTAAAATACTCATATTTAGCAAAGGAAAGATTTGAACAAATATATAATGATGAGAATTACGCAAAGAATTTATTTGGTCTAGCAGAAGAGTTTAACAAAAAAGGCGATCTACTAAATGCCATAAAATACTCAAAGAAAACGTTGGAAGTGTATAAAAAAATACAATACAACAAGAGCATAGTGAACATAGAACATAATTTAGGTAAGTTATTTTATGAATTAGGAGATTTAGACGAATCAATTAAACATTATGAAATATCTAAAAATGTTAGTGTTCAAAATCATGTTGGTCACATTAATGATATACTAATAGACATTTGTACATGTTATTTGAAATTGAAAAATACTGAGCAATGTAGCAAGATATTGAAAAATATCGAAAGTAGTATTGATGAAAATGATGTGGACAGAAAAATAAAATGTAAGTTAATTAAGTATACTTTATTTAATATTGAGGATAAGCTTGAACAAGCTGAGACTGTATTAATTGATACGTACATGTTAGCAAAAGATAGTGGAAGATTAGCCAAAGCAGGAGAATTAGCTATGAGAGTTGGAAAATATTTCGTAGATAAGAAAGAAGAAGAAGAAGCTGCATACTATTTAAATCAAGGAATAAAATTATTTAATGAGGCTGAGAAATTAGAAAATTAAAAGGTAAAAAACTAAGAGTAAATGGGTGATATATTTTGGAAATACTATCTACTGGTGAAAAAATAAAAAGAGCGAGAATATTTAAAGGAATTACATTAAAAGAATTATGTGAAGATAAAATATCAATAGCTAAGATGAGCTGCATAGAGAATGGAAAGATTAAAGCTGATAAAGAATTACTTAAGTATATAGCAGAAAAAATTGAAGTTGATTTAGTATACTTAATAGAGGATGTTTATGAACAAATATCCAATAACTTGAAGTTGATAAAAAAGAATATTTCATGTGATAACGATTCAGAAAATAAATTAAGAGATAATTTAAATTATGCAATTAAGTATAAATATTATGATTTGGCCTTCGAGCTAATACATATGCTATTTTGTTATTATGTAGAGGAAAATAAGGTTGAAAACATTCAATTAATAGTGTCTCAATACTATGATTTGTATCAGAGAGATAATACAGAGGAAAATACAAGAATATACTTCAAGGATATGGCAAGATATCTTTCTCAAAATGGAGAATATATAGAAGCAATTTCTTATTATAGTAAGCTTAGAGAGATGTTCGAAAAGAAAAAAGAAATTGTAATTAGTGAGTATTGCCTAATAAGCTATAATGAAGCTTTATGTTATCAAAATTTAAAAAAATTAGATGAAGCTTATAGTATTCTATCAGAAATTATAGAATATGTTGATAACCTTAAGACAGATGAAAGTAAAGGGAAAATATATCATATATACGCAGCTATATGTATTAAATTAAAAAAAGATTGCGTTGATAAGTATAAGAAAAAAGCCTTTGAATGTCAAAAATATAATCCTATTTTATTAGCATTATCTCATGGGAATTATGGAAAGTATTATTTTGAGGTTGGAAAAAAAGAAAATGCAATTAAAGAAATAGAAGAAGGAATTAAGATATTTCCAAGAGATAATGTTGAAAAAAATGTAGAATTTTTAAATTATTGTACTGGAATTTTGCTAGATAATTCAGAATATGAAATAGCATATAAAATAATAGAAGAATCATTAAATCAAGCAATTATTACAAACAACATAAAATTAATTGAAAAGTCATATTATTTAAAGGGAATAATACTTCAACAAATGGATAGGTATACGGAAGCTGAAAAATATATGAATTTATCGTTAGATTCGTTATTTAAGTTTGGTACAAGAGAAGAAAGAAAAAATCGTTATATAGATATGGGAAGGCTTTATTATAAATTAGGATCAACAACAGATTCATTGAAATATTTTAATTTAGCTTTTGCTGTAGATAAGAAAATTTAATAATAGTTGTAGAATTATTAGTGTAGGTTCTCGTTAAGCTTATATATTTGCAGTTAATTATTGATCAGAATATATATTGTGAGAGAATGAGATTTTATAGGAATTTAAGTGATAGGTTAGATTGAACATAATTTATTAATAATGTGAAATGATAAATTTTTATTATTAAGTTATGAAGAAAATAACCTATCATTTTTATTGCGAAAAAATAAATTAAATTAATCTTAAATATACTTTGACTTTCTTTGACCAATGTATTATTATATATAGAGAAGAAAAACTATAAACAGTTTACAATTAGCAGTACGCAGTTTATAGCATGGATAAGTGAGAGTCCAAATTTTATATTTGGGTTCTCGAACTTAGTTAAATTGTGCATATAATTTAACTTCCTTTTTAAATTATAAGTTATAACTGTAAAGAGTATAATCTAAAAATTACAAGCAATAAATCAGTTCTTGATTTGTTTATTTATAAGATTGGAGGAATATATATGAATATTGATAAAATGACATTAAGAGTACAGCAGGCATTAAATGACGCCAATGCCATAGCAGTTAAATTCAATCATCAACAAATAGATTTAATTCATCTTTTTTCAGCATTAGTAGAACAAGATGATGGATTGGTACCAAATATTTTTACCAAAATGGGCGTACCTATGAAGAATATAAAAGATTCTATAAATAGAGAATTGGATTCCATGCCTAAAGTTCAAGGAGAAGGTATTGGTAATGTATATATTACTAGAAAAATAGAAGAAGCTTTAATTAAAGCAGAAGAATTTTCAAAGCAATTTGAGGATTCATATGTAAGTGTTGAACATTTAATGCTTGCTATCATGGATGTAGGAAAGAATAGCCAAGTTTCAAAAATATTAAAGGATTATGGTATAACTAAAGACAATTTTTTGCAAGTTCTTTCAGAAGTAAGAGGAAATCAAAGAGTTGAGACACAAGATCCAGAAGGGACATATGATGCTTTAGCTAAATATGGAACTAACCTAGTTGATCTTGCTAAAAAGCATAAACTTGATCCTGTTATAGGAAGAGATGAAGAAATAAGAAGAACTATAAGAATCCTTTCCAGAAGAACTAAAAATAATCCAGTATTGATAGGAGAACCTGGAGTTGGTAAGACAGCAATTATTGAAGGATTAGCTGAAAGGATAGTAAGAGGTGATGTTCCAGAAGGTTTAAAAGATAAAATCATTTTCTCATTAGATATGGGATCATTAATAGCTGGGGCGAAGTATAGAGGCGAATTTGAAGAAAGATTAAAAGCAGTATTAAAAGAAGTTCAAAGCAGTGAAGGAAGAATACTACTATTTATTGATGAGATTCACACTATAGTTGGAGCAGGTAAAACTGATGGTGCTATGGATGCTGGAAATTTGATAAAGCCATTGCTTGCAAGAGGAGAACTTCATTGTATTGGTGCTACAACCTTTGATGAATATAGAAAATATATTGAAAAAGATAAGGCATTAGAAAGAAGATTTCAACCAGTAATTATTGATGAACCTACAGTTGATGATACAATAGCAATACTCAGAGGGTTAAAAGAAAGATTTGAAATTCATCACGGGATTAGAATTCATGATTCAGCAATAGTAGCTGCAGCAAAACTATCAGATAGATACATTCAAGACAGATATATGCCAGATAAAGCAATTGATCTAATTGATGAAGCTGGAGCAATGATAAGATCAGAAATTGATTCGCTTCCAACAGAACTTGATGTAATAAGAAGAAAGATATTCAAATTAGAAATTGAAAAAGAAGCTTTGGTTAAAGAGAAGGATGAAGGATCACAAAAGAGATTAAAAGATCTTGAAAAAGAACTTGCGGAACTTAAGGAAAAAAATGATGAAATGACTGCTAAATATACAAAAGAGAAAGAGCAGATTACAGCTATAAAAACTCTAAAAAGTCAGTTAGATGATGCAAGAGGAGAGATAGAAGCAGCTCAGAGAAACTTTGATTATAATAAAGTTGCTGAAGTCCAGTATAGTAAAATTCCTGCACTAGAAGAGCAAATTAAGCAAAAAGAAATTGAACTTCGAGATAATTATGAGGGAGCCTTATTAAAAGAGGAAGTTACTGAACAGGAAGTGTCAGCTGTTCTTTCAAAATGGACTGGAATTCCAGTAAGTAATTTACTTGAAGGAGAAAGAGAGAAACTCTTAAGATTAGAAGAAGAAATGAATAAGAGAGTAATAGGGCAGGGTGAAGCAGTTGAAGCTGTAACTAATGCTATACTTAGAGCAAGAGCAGGACTTAAGGATGTTAATAGGCCAATAGGTTCGTTCATATTTTTAGGACCAACAGGTGTAGGAAAAACAGAGCTTGCAAAGACTCTAGCTAGGAATTTATTTGATTCTGAAGAAAGTATTATTCGTATAGATATGTCAGAGTATATGGAAAAACATTCTGTATCTAGGTTAGTTGGAGCGCCTCCAGGATATGTAGGTTATGATGAAGGAGGACAATTAACAGAAGCAGTAAGAAGAAAACCATACAGTGTAATTTTATTTGATGAAATTGAAAAAGCACATGAAGATGTATTTAATATATTCCTTCAAATATTAGATGATGGCAGATTAACTGATAACAAAGGCAAAACTGTTGATTTCAAGAATACTATAATAATTATGACTTCGAATATTGGAAGTGAATACTTGCTGGAAAATAAAAATGAAAATCATGTTGAAGAAGAAATTAAATCAAAGGTAATGAGTGTGTTAAAATCAAGATTCAAACCAGAATTTTTAAATAGAGTAGATGATACTATAATGTTTAAACCATTGACTGAAATTGGCATAAAGAAAATTATAGATATATTCTTAAAAGATGTAAGCTCAAGATTAAAAGATAAGAATATAGAAATAGAAGTTACAGATGAAGCTGAAACAATAATGGCAAGAGAAGGCTATGATGTAGTCTATGGAGCAAGACCACTTAAGAGATATATCCAAAACACATTAGAAAATAGACTTGCAAGGATGATAATAAAAGGTGATTTAACTTACGGTTCAAAGGTTAGAATTGATAGAAATGGTGATGAAATTGTAATAACACCAATATCATTAAAAAATCAATAATATATAATTAATCCGGTTATTTAAAACGCTGTTGTTTCAAATAACCGGATTAAATTTTTGACTAATTATTTATATCTGAAAAACTAGGAACATTAAATAATCCTTGTGCAGATTTAACTCCACGGATTATAGCTTTTTCCATGACTTTAGCAGCTAACATTCCTACAGTTGTGACGTCACAGTTAACTTTATTTGTTGCCATTGTAAATATAGTATCTCCATCAAACATTGTGTGAGCAGGTCTCATAGTTCTTCCGTAACCATTGTGAGCCATTGAAGCCACTTTATTTGCTTCCGCTTTTGTAAAATCTGCATTTGTTACTATAAGACCTATGGTTGTGTTTCCCTTAAATGGATTTTTGGGATTTTGAAAGTTTTCAAGAATTAAGCGTTCAGTATCTAAAAATAACTTATTTTTGCTATCATATGCACCAGCAATAATGCTTAAGTCAGAAGGATCAACTACATCACCCAAGCAATTTACAGCTACTATAGCACCAACTTCAAGCTCGCCGATTTTTATTGCATAGGTTCCAAGTCCACCTTTCATAGAGTAAGCAGGGCCTAGAAATTTACCTACAGTTGCACCGTATCCAGCACCGATATTCCCATTTATATCATCAGTATAGATTTCAGAATTAATACATGCTTTAAATCCCATTTCTTTATCTGGTCTTATTTTTGGATCTCCAAAGGCTAAATCGAATAAAACAGCTTCACATACAATTGGAACTTTAGCAACAGTTACATCAAAGCCTATATCTTTATTCTCTAAATATTCCATTACGCCAGAGGCAGCATCTAATCCGAAGGCACTTCCTCCAGATAAAACTACAGCGTGAATTTTATCTACCATTTCCATTGGATCAAGTAAATCAGTTTCACGAGTTCCAGGTGCCCCACCACGAACATCAACACCACCAGTTGCACCTTTTTCACATATAATAACTGAGCAGCCAGTACCACCTTCCTTATTTTCAGCATGGCCAAGCTTAATCCCATCTATATCACAAAATTTTATTTCTTTCATAAATAAAATACTCCTTATAATAAAGGACCAAAGATAATAAAGTTAATTAAAATCATTGGTCATCATTTAAGAATAATAATATATTAAATATTATTACATTATTTTTTCATTTTTTGTATAGCTATTATAACAGGAATACATATTACAGCACTTACTATGGCTTCTGGAATTCCGTTTGTTACTCCTATTGTAGCAATAGTAGTTCCAGCGATTGCTCTATCTATTCCAAGAGCAGCTGAATATCTATCTAAATAGATTAAATACGCTAATCCTAAAACTCCTATTGTATTTGTTAAAGTCGCACATAATGCAGCAATACCAATGCTAATACTCTGTTTTTTAATTACATTTCTTAAAAGAATATATACATAATATGCTACAACTCCAATTAAAATTCTAGGAATCAAAGCTATTATAGGATTCCAAAAAAGAAATGATGTTGGGAGTGGAGTTGTAAAAGCTTGATACATTGAAAATAATCCAAATACTAGTCCAACTAAAGCACCTACAATTGGACCTTCAACAATTGCACCTATAATTACAGGAATATGCATAATAGTAGCTTTTACAGGTGGGATTGGAATAAAACCTAATCCTGTTAACCCTAAGAAAATAGAAATGGAAGACAACATACCTATCATTGCTATCTGTCTAACTGAAAATCTTGGTTTAATATTACTTTTTTCCATTAAAATACCTCCGTTCTTATTCCGTAATATGGATATAATTCGGAAAAATCTATATACGAATTTCCGTTCAGTTTCTATAAGGAATACCGACATATAGTATTTTACCACTTTTGAAAAAAAGTTCAATAATATTAATGAAAGTTATTGGTTTTGATTTCGGTCGTTAAAGGTGTCTTGTTTATCAGGCATAATGAGTGCACAGATAAAATAAGCTACAATGCAGACAGGAAAAAATTTTATAGCTAATAATATGAACAATATGCGAACTAAAGTAACATCTCCGTTTATATAATCAGAAATTCCAGCAAGTACGCCACAAATCTTTTTTCTTGAAACATCTTTATATAGTTTTTTATTTTCAAACATTATATTTATCCTCCAAATTAGATTCTTAATTTTTATGAAAGGTAAGCTATTGTTAAATCTATTATAAAGCAGAAAGTTTTAATTAATAGCTGGTTTCGTATATCTTTATATAAAAATAAGAAAATAATAAGGTTTCTTTACCTGCTATTCCTATATAAATAATTTGAATTGTTATTAATAAAGTGATAATATAAAATTAATACAATGATTAAAAATGAATAGAGGCTAGGGGTGCCAACTGAAATTGGCTGAGAAAAGCTGTATTTGCTTTAACTCTTTTAACCTGATGTGGCTAATACCACCGTAGGGAAGCAATAAATGAATTTAATTTATTTAAAATTTAGAAGACTTTTCCTAGGGAAGAGTCTCTTTTTATTTTAAGAGAAATTATAAGGAAGTTAAATCGGTGGACAAGTTATTAAATAAGTTATTTTATTACGATTTAACAACACTGAAGGATAAAAAGTAAAATATATTACACTAAATTTAGGAGGGATTAGTTTTGAAGATAATAGTAAATGAAAAAGAGATTTTGGAGAAGGACGATGTTACTGCATTTGAAATTAGAGATAAAATAAAAAGTGATTCAGATATAGTTATATTAAATGGATTTCCGATTAAAACAGACTATGCTTTAAGTGAAGGAGACAAGCTTACATTAATTAAAAGAGGAGAAATTCCAAGTAAAGAGGAATTAGAGGCTTTAATGGTAAGTAGGCATACACCTAAAGTTCATGAAAAGGTAAAGAAGGCTAAAGTTGCTATTGCAGGACTTGGAGGGCTGGGTTCAACAGTAGCATTAGCTCTTGGGCGAATTGGGGTTGGATATTTGAAAATTATTGACTTTGATGTTGTCGAACCTAGTAATTTAAATAGACAGCAATATTTTATTAAGCATATTGGCATGAAGAAATGTGATGCTTTAAAAGATATTCTTAATGAGATTAATCCATTTATAGAAGTTCAAAAAATTGATACTTGCGTAGGAGCTGATAATATTAAAGAATTATTTGAGGATGTGGATATAGTAATTGAAGCTTTTGATGGAGCGGAAAATAAAGCAATGATAGTAAGGGAGATTTTACTTCAAACCCAAAGACCAAAGATAATTTCAGCATCAGGTATGGCAGGTTATTATTCTAATAATTTAATAGTTAGTAAAAAAATGAACTCAAGATTATATATGTGTGGAGATTTTGAAAATGAAGCAAAAATAAATGAAGGATTGATGGCACCTAGAGTTGGTATTGCAGCATGCCATGAAGCAAATATGGCACTTAGGCTGATTTTAGGTGAAGAAGAAGCCTAAAATTGAAGAAAATATATGGTCAGGAGAAAATAAAGTTATGATTATAATTGGAATAACTAATAGAAAGTTATGTTTAGATTTTTATGAACAAATAAAAAAAATAGCTAAATCAAAAATAAATTATTTGATAGTAAGGGAAAAGGATTTAGAAAGTGAAGAATTATTGGAAACTGCTTTAAAAGTAAAAAGAGAATTAGAAAATACTGATATAAAGATAATTATAAATTCAAATGAAGAAGTAGCAGAACGAGTGAATGCAGATGGAATTCAACTATCATTTAAAGATTTTTTAGGTATTACGGAGAAGTTTTATACAGAAAATCTAAAAAGCATAAAAGCAGCAGAGGATAATTTTAGATTTAGATGGCAAAAATATAAGAAATATAAAATGATAGGTGTTTCAATACATAGCTTTGAGGAAGGGATACAAGCTTATAATTTGGGAGCAGATTATGTTATTTATGGGCATGTATTTGAAACTGATTGTAAGAAAGGAGTTCCTCCTAGAGGGATTAAAGAAATAGAAAAGCTTTCTAAAGAAATAGATATTCCTATTATTGGTCTTGGTGGAATAGATAAGAGTAATTTTAAAGAAGTAATAAATTCAGGGGCAGGTGGAATCGCTATTATGTCAAGCCTTATGAAAACTGAAAGTCCTGAAGCTTTAATTGAGGAGATAATTGGATAATTGCAAAAGTACTTGTAAATTCTATATGTTCATTATAAACTTTTTAAGTAAAGATAATTATTTCAGTTAGCAATTTAGATAAAATAATTAGTATGAATATTGGAGTGCTATTAATATAATAAGGAGAAATAAAATAATGAGTACAATTGCAGGAAAAGGATGCCCTAGGATTATACCAGAGGGAGAAAAAAAACCACTACAGGATATTGAAAAAAGTATCATTAAAGGTTATAGAAAACATATATGGAGTAAGTTTATAAAAGCTGTTAAAGACTATAATTTAATTGAAGAAGGAGATAAGATTGCTGTTGGTATATCTGGAGGAAAAGATAGCATATTAATGGCAAAATTATTTCAAGAATTGCAAAGACATGGCCAGGTGAAGTTTGAATTAGTATTTTTAGCAATGGATCCAGGCTATCATCCAGATATAAAAAAATTATTAATAGAAAACTGTGAACATTTGAATATTCCAATTCATATATATGAATCTGGTATTTTTGATGTGGTTGATAAAATGGCTAAAGATTACCCATGTTATTTGTGTGCAAGAATGAGACGGGGGTCTCTTTATGCTAAAGCGCAAGAATTTGGATGTAATAAGCTTGCATTAGGCCATCATTACAATGATGTTATTGAGACAACTATGCTGAATATATTATATGGAGGTAATTTTAAAACAATGCTTCCTAAATTGAAGGCAAAAAACTTTGAGAATTTAGAGTTAATAAGACCAATGTATTACATTGAAGAAGAGGATATAAAAAGATTTATAAATTATAGCGGAATATGGCCATTAAACTGTGCCTGCATGGTTGCAGCAGAACGAATAGGAAACAAAAGGTATGAAATAAAGGATTTAATTAAAGAACTAAAGAAAAATTTTAATGGAGTAGAAAAATCCATTTTTAAAGCAGCGGAAAATGTTAGTATGGATTCCATATTAGGATGGCAAAAAGGTGAAGAAAAACATTCGTTTTTAGACTTTTATGATGAAGAATAAGAGAGTGTGCATGAAGGTATTTATTAATCTTGGGATTTATGCTATATTATAGTTAATATGTGGATAGAAGAGAGGAGAATGAGTTATGGATAATGATTCTATAAAGATTATGGATCCAATTATACTGCTGAGTATGGTTAACATGAAATTAAGAGATCAATATTCTTCTCTTGATCTTCTTTGCAGCGATTTGGAATTGAACAAAGATGCTATAGTTAGCAGACTTGAAGAAGTAGGATATAATTATGTCGAAAAGGAAAATCAGTTTAAATAAGGTACATGATAGAAAGTTATAAGTTTAATACTGCCTAGAATATATTTAAGCAAGGTAAGGAGACGAAGACGGATTGATTTTTTAAACGTGCCTAAAATACTATTTATATTCAGATTTAAAAAGCTTAGGAGGGTGTTACATGCAAATAAAAAAGACAGGAAAAATAATTACTGTTGTAGCAGCAACAGCAGCTTTAATAGCATCATTAATTAATGATAAAAAATCTAAGAACGTAAATAAATAATGGTAGATTAGCTAATTATTTAATTGTTTAAATGTATTGACAAATAATAGTCTAGTGTATATGATATAAGTATAAAATAAATCCGTTGAAAAGGGATAGTAGTCATGAGACAATGTTAAAGAGAGCTGAAGATGGTGAGATTTCAGTACGGCAGTTAGTGATGAATGGGCCTTTGAGGAGCGATATGAAATCTTTTGAGAGTAGTTTAGCCGTAAGTCGCACGTTATAGCGAATAAGATATGTTAGTATCTGAAATGAGAGGCATTTTGTGCAATTTAGGTGGCAACGCGGATAATCTCCGTCCTATTTATAATAGGACGGAGTTTTTTTTATACTTTTTTATAATGGGGTGTGATGATTATGTTGTGAAAGGAAAGAATTTTGATATAGCAATAAATAAAAATAAAAATTACTAGGGGGATATTTGAAATGAATACAAAAAGAATGGTAACTAATGCAATTTTAATAGCAATTGGAGCAATACTACATCAAATTACACCACCAATAGTTGGAATACAAGCAGACCTTTCACTGGCAATGCTATTTATGATAGTGGTATTTAATAAAGATTATAAGACTACATTAATATGCGGTATTATTATAGGAGTTTTTGCAGCTCTTACAACCAAAACACCAGGAGGTCTAGTGCCTAATATAATTGATAAATTTGTAACTTGTAATGTTGCGTTTTTAATATTAATGCCATTAAGAAATAAAATCAGCCAATTAAAACAAGTATCAATATTATTACCTTTGGGTACTTTAGTAAGTGGAGCCACATTTATAGCGGCATTAGCAACTATAGCAGGATTGCCTGCAGGATTTTCGGTTGGAACTATATTTATGTTTACAGTTATTCCAACTGCCGGAATTAATACAGTGTTAGGAATTGTTATGTTTAAAATAGTTGAAAAAATTGCAGTATCTAACGGAAGTTATGCAATGCAATAGATAATTTATATATAATTTTAAAAGGTGATTTCAAAATATTTATTTTGAAATCACCTTATTTTTATTTATTATGATTTTTTATAAAATGAAATTCTTCAGGGGTATTTTCATCTATTATTTTAAATTCATATCCGTTATCTTTGTAATATTTAATTATTTCAGGAAGAGCTTTTACAGAGTTTTTACTCATGTATGCACAATGCATTAATAGTACAACAGGGCTTTTATCGCTTCTTGAATTTTTTATAAATGCATTAGGACTAGCACCAGGATGTGCACCATCTCCGCTATCAGTATTCCAATCATAAATCCTCAGATTATTTTTATGCAATAAATCAACCATAGATTGAGAGATTTTATAACAGTTATTATTGCAGCCAAAAGGAAATCTTAAAATAGTAGGCTTAAAGCCGACTATAGAATTAATAGCATCTTGAGTATCTAGCATTTCTTGCAAAAATACTTCATTAGACGAGTAAAGGCGGCTTCGTTTATGACTCATGCTGTGAAGTCCTAATGCGTGGCCTTCATCATACATTCTCTTAACTAAGTCTTCCTGACCTTTAATTTGTTCTCCAATCAGAAAGAAGGTCGCGTGAACAGATTCATTTTTTAATATATCTAAAACATTTTTTGTGACTTTTCCAGCAGGACCATCATCAAATGTTAAGTATATAATCTTTGTCTCATCAGCATAAACGTTAAAATTGGTAAAATTTAAATAACTAAAAATTGTTGTAATGATTAATGTAAATAAAATAATTTTTTTAAAAAAGTTTGAATTCATATAATCACCTTCATAAACGTTTTGTATAAGAATATTATGTCCTTGAATCAAATTTATATTATGAGAAAATAAAAATATCTTGCTAGGTAAATAATTTAATGTGAAGTTCAATTGGGAAAATAAGTAATATATGTAATAGAAATAAAAAAATAGTGAAATAAATTAAATTTAAATATAATATATACTGGTAAAATGTTAAAAAATGGTATAATATAAATAAAGGGGTAAGCAATATTCATATGGAAAAGGGATGAACTAATATTGAAAACTGTTAATAATAAATATCTAATTGAACAGGAATTGAATATTGAAGAAAATTTTTTGAATTACCTTGTCTTGGATTCTGAAAAAAACGAGAGGTTTATATTGTGCGTTTTGAAGAATGATTTTACATATGAAAAAACAAGAGAGTATCTGTTGAGCAGATTTAAGACGATTAAAAGTTTAAATTTTGATTATGTTGTTAACATAATTAATATTGAAATAATTTATAGTTTAAATGGTATCAAGTTAGATAAACCTCAATATGGTTATTTAATGGAATATATTCCATATAAAATAGACACTCAGGTGTATTTTAAAGAATGTACTTCAAGTAGAAAGCTAGATATATTTATGGAGTTATGTGCGGCTGTAAATACACTAAATATGCAAGGGTATATATTTGATGATATTTCGCTTAGAGATATACTGTTACTCTCTGATTATAAAACAGGCTTTAAAATAAAAATAAAAAATTTATTACAAAATGAACTGAGAAAATTTAATTTATTAAATTCATCTGTAAATATATTACCTTATCAATATAATTACGAAACTAAAAATGAAGGAAGTCCTCTAAAAGATAATATTGGACAAGTTATAAATTTATTTAATGAAATATTCACAGATGAAGAAATTGAAAGTAATCTAAAAGAATTAAAGCATATAAAAAGAACATATAATCAAGTTAATACAATAAATAAGTGCTTTAAACTCAAATATTTTATAAAAGATATTAATGACAGAATGCATAAGAATTATAAATTCTTTATTAAGGATGCATTAGATAAACTTCAGACTGACTTAGATATGATTGGTATGGAGGAAGAGATAAAAATAATAGAAAAAAACTTTCAAAAGATATTAGAGAACAAAGAAAAATATAAAATAATCGCTTTTAGAGGAGAAGATGGAAGTGGGAAGAGCAGGTTATTAGAGGAAATTAAGTATCGGATAGAAAACAAATATTTTAAAGATTATATATATGTCCATGACTCTGAAGTTGTTGGTGGAAGTGAAAATAGTAGATATAATAATCTCTTGAAATATTTCTTTAAAAAGGCAGACAAAAGTTTAAGAGAGAAATATGAAATTTATATAAAAAAATTTATATTAATGTTAAGTGATAAAGATCATAGTAATTGTGAAAATAAGCAAAAACTTCAATTGGTTAATAGGATTGGAAAGTTTATAAATGAGTATACAATGACTAGGTCTTTAGTTATATTAATAGATAATTTGGATCAAAAAAATGAGTTTTTTAAGTTATTCATAAGATACATTTCTTTGGTTAGTAATAACTTAGAAAATGTGATGATAGTATTCACTATGAATGAAACTATAAGTGATACAAGTTTTTTAAGATATATTAAAAATCTCAAGGAATTAGAACAATATGAAGAATACAAAATAAATTATTTCAATCAATATAATACTAATAAAATGATTAAAGGAATGTTAAATACCAATAAAGGGATTAATAAATTAGTTGTGAAAATATATTCTGAGACATTAGGAAATCCTCAATATATCAGCAGCGTAATAAAAGAATTATATGAAAATAAAAATTTATATTTTGATGAAAATTCTGGAGAGTGGAAGACAAAAATCAAAGTAAAAGACATATTGATACCAAGAGCATTAGAAAAAAGGCTGGAAATGAGTTTATCTTCTTTAGAGAGGAAAGAAATAAGAGTTTTAAAAAAAATGTCTATTTTTGCAACACCATTATCTGAAACAATAATATTAAAATATATAATAATAGATTCTGAGGAAGAAGTTTATAAAACATTAAAATCTAAAAAGTATTTAACTGATAAAATAAGTGATCAAGGCATACTTGTGGGATTTTCTAATAATTTGTTAAGGAATATGCTATATTTAAAATTACATGAAGAAGAAAGAAGAGAAATGCATTGTAAAGCATCTGTATTTATGGAAGAAGTTTTATATGAAACAGATTATTATATAGAAGAATTTTTATTACAATTAGAGAAAAGCAAGAATTATGAGAAGGCATACTTTTATGCTGTAAAATATGCAAAGGTACAAGAGATTTTAGGGGATTCATTAAAATCTAAAATGTATTATGAAAAAATATTAAAATATCCATGCAATTTAGGAAAGAGTGAAGCGGCTATATGCATAGCTGAATTGTATGAAAAGAATTCAGAGCATGAAAAGAGCTTCGAATATTTTGAAAAAGCCAATGTATATGCAATACAAAATGATGAACTTGAGATTGAACTTTATACATTACTTGAAATGATAATTATAAAGCTTAATGATATTACAGATACTGACACAGGCATTGATTATGCATTGAGCTGTGTGAGAAGATTGCTGGATAATATTTCTTATCTTAAGGGTAATATTTACTATTATTATGCGATCTCACTAAAATATATATTAGAATACAACTATAACTTGGCGCTACAAAATGCAGAGAGAGCGAAAAAACTATGTGAGGATAATAAAATAAAGGAAGATATATATGGATGGATAATAGTTGTAACAGCTAAAATGTATGCGAGAAAAGAGAATTATGAAGAAGCTAAAAAATTATGCCTATATGCCACAGATATATTTACAAAAAACAATAATATTAATGGACAATTATTTGCAAGGCTAAAGTATGTTGAACTTTGTAAGGAAGAAGGAGAAGAAGATGAAGTAATTTTAATGCAGTATTTAGAACTAAGCAGATTAAGTAATAAACATAAAGTTTATAAGAAAGAGATACTCAGTTTAATTTACATTGCAAATATATATACACAAAAGGGAAAGTATATTGATGCAGAGAAGTATCTTTTAAAGGCGTTGGAGAAGGAAAAAGAAGAAGGAATAAATCTTTATTCTTTTAATATTTGTAACGAACTTTGCATGATATATATAAGGTCTGGAAAAATTAATTTGGCAGTGAAATATTATAATATGATTAAGCAGATGCAAAAGGCTATCAGGCTTCCAGAGGAGCAAATTATTAGTTTTAATTACACATATGCGTTATATAATTTACTAGTTTGTAATTATGATATGGCATATGATTATTTAAAAGAAGTGTATGGATTAATATTTAATACTAATAACTTTTATCATAAAGTTATGATATGCAAATATTATGAACTAATGCTATATAAATGTAAGTGCGAAGAAGATATTAGAAATGTATATGGCAAATTAAATGACAAAATTAAATTATTGCATAATCCTAATACTGAGCTTGAAATAAGAATAAGCTCAATTAAAAGAATCTTAACGCTTGGATATAAGGAATTGTCAAAAGAATTATTCTTTAAACTTAAAGAATATCCTAGAGATTATAATATAGAAGGAGTTTATATATACTTAGAGTTTAATATAAAAAATAAAAATTGTTATAATTTTCTTATTAACAAAGCTTTAAGAGTATGTGCATTTGTTAGCAATCAGGAGATTAAAGCAGATTTATATTCTGTAGTTGGAGAAAAATATAATGAACTTAAGTGTTATGATTTAGCAATTAACTATTACTATGAATCCATATCTCTGCATATAGACATAATTAATTCATTGCCAGAACATGATAAATTGTCATATATAAATAATAGTAATTTATTAAGAACTCGCAGCTTATTCATGAGATGCTTAAACTATGATATGAATATGAATATAGATTTTAAAGAAATGTATTTTATAAAAAATACTGAAGAGATAAATAAATTTTTGATGGAATTAGATTTAAAAACTATATTAAAAAATGAAGAATTTTTTAAACTTGCACAAAATTTATATGAGAAATGCTACTATAATGATTTAAGCAGTGCATTTAAAGTGTTTGAACAATTTTCAAGTGATACAATTAAAAATATGGAAAATATAATTAAATATATATCAAGATTAGTTTTAGCTGATAAGGCAATGATTGTTACAGAAAATAATGAAGGCGAAAATGATATTATATGTACCTATAGAATTAGCGATAAAAATGAAGTTAATCGGTATTTTTCATTAAAAGTTGATTCAGAAGAAGATATTTTTATTGTTTGTAATAATGATACTAGATTCTATCAGCTAGATAATAAAGTATTAAAAGATGGAATAAAGTCTTGTATGTATATGAAAATCATAAATAGAGAAGAACCAGTGAATGATAGGCGAGGAGTTAATGCAAGATTAATTTTGATTGCAAATAATGCAATCAATTATATTAACAATGAATCCAAGATAATTATAGAAAAATTTAAACCATTTCTAATATTTTTATTAGAGAAATATTATTTAGCAATAAGCTCTGCTTTAGATAAACTCACAGAGGTATATAATAGAAAATACTTTGAAGAAGCTTTACTTTTTTTATTAGATAATGAAAAGTTGAAAAAAAGCGAGTTTGCTGTAATGATGTTTGATATTGATGACTTCAAAGGAATAAATGACACATATGGGCATCAAACAGGAGATGAAGTGTTAGTTCGGCTTGTAAAAGAAGTAAAGAAGTGCATAGGAAAGGATGATATTATTGGAAGGTATGGTGGAGAAGAATTCATAATACTTTGCCCTGATTCAAATGAGGAAAAGGCTATTAGCAAGGCAGAGAAGATTAGAATTAATGTTGAAGAAGCAAGAATCTTAGGTGATAAAAGAAATGTTACCATAAGCATTGGAATAGCAATGAGTGCTAATGAATCATTAAGTAATGATGAAATGATAGGAAGAGCAGATCAAGCTCTGTATAAAGCGAAAAACGAGGGGAAAAATAGATATGTCCTTTGGGAGAAAGAGGGAAGTATCAGCAGCAATATTAACAATGAGCTGGCAGGGGTATTATCAGGTAATATGACAAAAGATTATAGCTTTGCATTAGTTCTTAAAGAAGTAGCTAATTTAGTTAAATATAAAGGCGATAAAACAGAAAAAATATATAAATTTATTTCAAAAGTAATGCAGGTTATTGAATGTGAAACAGCTACAGTGTTTGATGTTAAAGACAAGAAAATAATTAATAGTTATAGTAAGCTTAGAAATGAAGATGGCTGGTATATGACTGAAAAGTTTAATTGGAATTTAATTTATAAAGTTATTGAAGAAGAGAAAGGAACGTATTTAATTGATTGGGAAACAATGGGGAATTATAACCAATATGGGATGCCGGAATGGAAGTCTATCTGCATAGTTCCTATATTATGTGATGGAAGTATCTTAAGTGTTCTATATCTCTCTACCCCGGTGAATAAGAAAGAGTTTGGATGTAATGAATATAACTTATTAAATTGCTTTGCAGAGGTAGGTACTTCAATCTTTTATGAGTTTGAGTAAAAATCTTAAAATCGCAATCACATAAGAGATTTTTAAACATATTATATTAGAAGAGAAACAATATTTAAAGAGGAATTTCTTATGAATGATACCACTTCTAAAGAGAATAATGAGAAAAGTGAAAATATTACCCATATAATGCCAGATCAAAATGAAGATGATAAAATTCTTAATAGCGGTGAAATTATAGTTATATCAATCCTAGAATGTGGAGAAAATGAATATTTGCAGGGAGTAAAAATTAACCTATATAAGATAAATGGATTGTCCCCAGTTTTAATTAAGTCTAAAATAACTAATGAAGAAGGTAAGGTTATTTTTTCTGAAATTGAAGAAGGTTGTTATCGAATAATAGAAATTATAGATAAGAAGTATTTTGAAAAGCCTAAATACATTAATTGGAATGAAATAATTATAGATAACAATAATAAAAAGCAAAAAGTGGTGGTAGTTAATAAAATAAAAAATAATGTATCGCCTAATAAACATAAAAATTGTATATAACTATGCAAAAGCTATATTTAAGATATGATTTTTTCTTAGATATAGCTTTTATATATACTATTTTGATAGTAGATTTTTATATCTAAATTAAGATATAATCATAAATAGTATAAATTTTAAAAGTAGGTGTTAAAATGAACAATTATATATTAAAGATAAAAAGAATTCATGACAAAGCAATAATACCCAATTA
>JAEZKY010000283.1 GCA_023435985.1 Bacillota bacterium
CATTAACAAGTTTAATTCTGTCTTTTGGCCTGGTCTTTCCTTGTAAATGAAAGAAGTTAATCTCTTCATTATTTAAACGCTCCCCAATTTTATCTAAGGCTGAAGTAAACTGTGAAAACAAAAGAACTTTATTGCCAGTATCAATATGTTCTTTAATAAGCTTAATGGCTGCTTCTAATTTTCCACTTCCACCATTGTAGTCTTCTAATATAAGTGAAGGATCTAAGCATATCTGTCTAAGTTTAGTTAAATATGAAAGTATCTCAATTTTTCCATCCTTATTATTGTTCATTTTTTCCTTTATTCTCTTAACGTAATTACTATATAAAGCCTTTTGAGAAGGTGTCATTTCAATTAGAAGCTTCTTTTCTACTTTATCTGGCAGTTCAAGCATTACCTCCTTTTTAGTTCGTCTTAAAATAAATGGCTTTATTAAAAGTTTAAGGCTTTCTAAATTATCTTCTCCTCTTGAAATGAATTTTTCCTGAAATACTTCTTTAGAATACAAGTATCCTGGCATTACAAAATCGAATATAGACCAAAGTTCTGTTAGATTGTTTCCAGTCGTATCATTATTTTATTATTATATCATTAACAAAATTTTCAGTAATGGCAATAGTTTGCATTAATTGATTAATGCTAAAAGACTAATATACTTAATTTTAAAAATAGTTTTTCCAAATTTAATTACAAATAACTTATTTTATTCTATTACTATCCATGGAACCTTTATTTTTATTTATTAAGAACAAATACATCATTTATAATTTGATACTTTAAAAATAGTTTTTGTTTTCGATACGATTTTCTATATCGAGCATATATGCAAACTTATAAACAAAAAAACTAGTATTTGCAAACCATTCTATGTATATTTTTAATACATTTATTCTATTTTCATTCATATTTTATGATTAAGTTTAAATACATTTAAGCCAATTAAAAGTTCTTATTTCTTCAGAATGTTAATAATTTATGACAAATACTAAACTGCATAAAAGCACATTTATATGTTATATAGTTAGTCATGAACTAAAACCAATAGCTGACGATTCTATCAAAAAGCGATTTAAGTTAGTTAATATGAAATCACTTATTCTTATTTATCCATTTTTCATTCTTAAGTTCCTGTATTTCTTTTTCCAGTTGATTAATTCTTCTAGCTACCCCACTATAAAAGGTACTGCTTTCTATTCCATCATACATTCTATCTTTAAATATTTTATTTATTTTATTTCTTATTATTGGTTCACCTATCATTGCAATTATTGAATTAATTTCCTTACTTCTTTTCTGGATATTTTCACTTGTATCATTAATCAAAGACTTAACTAAATTATCTATTTTATGTTTAGCAAAAGAACCAATTAGTCCATCATTCATAAAAAAAGAATCCGAAAGAAGAGTATGAATATTGGCCCCAAAAGTATACATATTTTCTTGTAATCCATCTATTACTTTACACTTCCCATTTTCTTTTTTTAAAAACACTATATTTTTAGTAGGCAAATCTGATGCTACAAATGGTGAATTTGATGTAAGAATAATTTGTATTTCCCTACTACTATTTGTTTCATTTTCATACCCATATATCTTTTTAAGTGAATATATCAATGTTTTTATAAATTCTTTCTGCCACTGAGGATGATAGTATAGCTCTCCCTCATCAATAAGAATAATAATATCATCCTTCAGATTTCTTGTTCCATCATTTTTTTTAGTTATATAAAAAAATCTAGAAAACATACTAAGCTGTGACTTTTGGCCTGAGCTCATATCACTCCAATCAAAATTCAAGAATGGTATAAAATTAAATGACTTGTCATATAATTCTATAAAATTAAATATTGAAAGGTCACTATCATCTGTATTTAAGCTAATGGTATTATAAAAATACGAAGAATGTCCATCATCAATAGCCTCTTCAATAAACTTGATTATTTTAATAATATGTCCAATCCAATTTGTAATATCAATATAATTATTTTGCTCATATTGGATTGATATACTTTCAAAAAATACAATAACTTTCTGAAAAATAGTCAAGTCATAAACGTCCTTGGATTGAAAGTATTTCTCCTCAGTACCTTCACTAATAATTCCACACTCCACAAGAATTTTATCCAATCCAAGCTCTAAGTTGATAATTAGATCATAATTGTAAAAAAAAGAATTAAAAATTGCCATGTACCAATCACATTTTAACGCTACTTGCTTATTCTTATATTGATTTTTATATTTTTTCAGCTCAAGATAAACATACTTTATTAAAGGATAAAATTCATTATATTTTGTTACATCATTGTCATCAAAATCACAATAATTATTATTCAATTCTAAATTACTTTTTTTATTAGGAATAGCTCGTTGAAGCATTTTAGGATTAACTGAAATTTGTACTAATTCTGGTAATTTGAATTTAGTGAATTCAGTATTATTCTTAAACTGATTAACAAAATCTAACTGGCGTTTGATTTCCTTATATCTAAATATTTCTACCTCACTATAATATGAATCATAGTATTTCATTTCTACTCCATCTTTTTTATCATGTTTAATGAAATAATTAGTTGATATATTGTAATTTTCTCCCCATTCTTTTTCCCATTTTACATAATCAAAAATATTGGAATAGAAAATGAAAGAAGTATTTTTACTTTCATTTAAATGGTTAAATTCAAGTCTATCTCCATAGCTATATTGGTCAAAGTCCTTACCACCTGTTAAGTTTATTTCTATAGATTCATGATGATATATTATCTTATTTTTTCCATCCTTTAATACTATAACTGCTGGGAACTGTATTCCACCTCCCCCATCAATTAAATTGTTTTTGATAAAATTTAAAAAAGTCGACTTTCCCGCTCCATTTTCTCCTATAATAGCAGTGATATCGCTTATTCTAACATTGTTATCCGAATCTTTATCAAGATTGAAAAAATCCATAATATAATTTTCGTTTTTTTCAATACATAGTGTAAATTTATCTTTACCTTCTTTACCTCTATTAGGTTCTAATTTCCCCTTAATATTATATTCAGAATTAGTTACAAACCCTTGTTCCTTTATTATTCCGTATTCTTCAATCCATATATATAAAATCTTCATAGCAAATACCTCATTGCAATCTTTTTATTTATTGTAAAATAACACTATTATTTCAATCCTAGTTCTTCACATATATCTTTTGTTAACTTAGCTAGTGGTCTTTTTCCTAAATCTTCATTATTTATATAGTTAGAAACTACCATCTGTAAAACTTCTTCCCTGCTACTAAATAAATCTTTATGTTGTGTGAAAAGCTCCTTTATTCTACTTTCATTATAAATTATGGCCTTTTTTATAAGTTCTTTTATATAATCTTTATGGAAATTATATAATTCCTCCAATTTAAAAGTATCTTTTGAATTTTTTATTTTTTTTCCTTTTTCACTGTGGGGATTTTTAATTTCTAACTCAATTTTAAAATTAAACGAATTACCTGATAAATAGCTAATATCATATCTTTGAATTTCTTTTATCTGTTTATCATTCTCTATCATAATCAGATCTTTCTCTGTATAAAAATCAGTTTTAAAATTAACTTCTTCTCCAAATTCCTCTATATATGGATAAATTGGTTTATAGTCAACAAAATCTTTATCTCCTTTTAAATTAGAATTGCAAATATGACAACTTGGAATTAGATTATACAATGTCAAAGCCAAGTATGGGTAAATAGATTTTATATAAAAATGATCTAATTCTGGTCTAGTTCTGCCATGTTCTGAACGATATGTAGTTGTAAATGATCTATTACAATAAGGACACACACCTATATTCAATTTATCAACAAATTCATACGCTCCCCATTCATTATAACCACGTACAAAGTCATCATAATTAAAGAGGTCTTCAATCTTTTTAATTATTGGATTTATTTCATTTTCTAAACTTTTTATATATTTATCTACCACATCATCAAAGTTTCTCTTATATTTTATACTGGTATAAGATTTATGACCTTTTACAATATATTGAAAGTTAAAACGTTTTATATCATTCTCAAATTTCAACAAAAATCCATTAATATTATTTAGTCCTAAACTTTTAATAGTTGTTTTCTTATAATATTTTAGTAACTTTATGTATTTCAGTTTTAATGATATGTTCATTAACTTTCTTAGTTCTTTATTATACCAAAGAGAATCTGGAAAATTGACTATATCTTCTTTATTTAGTAATGCAAGTTTTACTAAACCTTCTTTCTGTAAATACTTAAATAACTTATATTCACTTTTAGTATTTTTCATTTCTACTAATGATTGCTTTAAAAGTTTTATAAAAGTTTTTTCATTATCATTATTAAATCGTTTTTTTATCTTACATTCATTTATATAGTCAATTATATGTTTTTCAATGTCACTTTGTGGTATTCCATTAAGCAAATCGTTTAAAGACTTTTTAAATAGTTTTTCCACTTCATTTAAGTATTTTCTCTTATTTTTACTATACATATTTAAAAGCTTATTCTTCAATTCATATTCATGAATTATATTTTCAAATCTTTTATTGGACTTTTCTATTACATAGTTTTTATGAAGTGTCTGAATTTCATTCCATTTTTTCCAATCAATATTGATTTTTATCATATTTAATCTCCCATTTATTAAAATCGCTCAATTATTTTATCAAATATTAATATAAAAATATTCATTTTTATAAATTTAAATATTTTTATTGTTTTGAAGTTCATTTCTCATTGATTGTAATTCATTTATCTTCTCCTCTATATAATTTATTTCTGAGGCTTTATTTTCCAATGTGTATAATTTTTTATACAACATGTCCAATAGTTTATTTCTTATGATTGGTTCTCCAATAATCTTTATTCTATTTTCAACATTATATTTATTATCTTTTAAATATTGTACCCCATCTACATTTAAATCACTTATTATTTTACTTATTTTTGTTTTTGCAAATTCACCTATAGTAGATTTCATAAAAAACGCTTCACTTAATAAACTATGAATATTTTGTCCTAACCCACTAATGGCATCACCTTTCTTTTCATCAAGAAAAATCAAATTTCTATTTGGTAAATCAGAAATTATGAAAGGTGAATTTGAGGAAATTATTATTTGAATACTATTAAAAGCTCTATTATTTTCTTTTTGAAACTCTAAGAAGTAAATTAAATCATAAATAAACGTTCTTTGCCATTCTGGATGAAAAGATGTTTCTGCTTCATCCAAAATTAATATATAATTTTTCTTTTTAATTCTTCCAGTAATATCTTCTTGATTCCAATAGTAATCTAATGTTGAAAATAAATTTAGCCTAGCCATTTGACCTGTTGATAAACTATTTATTTGATAAAATATAAAATTCATTTCACTTTTTTCAAAATTACTTATAATTTCATTTAGCAACTCAATTAAAAGCTGCCCATTCCTTAACTCAATTTTAAATCTATATTCGTTAATTATTGTAGTTTTCTGATCTATCTCATAGACACATTTCCAAACCACATCATCTTCTAACACTTTAACTTCATGCTGTTCAATATAGCTTTTATTTTTATAATAGTTAACAATAATGTTCACAATTATTTTATATTTTTCTTCCGCTTTTTCTTGTCCTTTATCTATAATAATTTGTTTACTCAGAATTTTTTCAATACACTTCCAAATAATATCTTCAACTTCAATAAAATTAGATTCATTGTATGTATTATTCATAAATTTTATATACTTTTTTTCTTCATAATACTTAAAAACTATGTCTCTTACTATTTCATACTCCCTGCCAAAATTTAAATTAAATATATTATTTAAAATATTAAAAACATTTTGTTGATCTATATCGTTTAATTCAAATGTACTACCATACTTAACTTCTGAATTTACTAATTTAATAGGTATATCATCTAATAATATACTTTTAGTTATAACATCTACATAAACATAATCCAAAACTGTAATTTCAAATTTATATTTATCATCTTCGTTTTCTTCTTTAGTATTTCGATTACTAGTTAATATCTGCAAATAATTATCATCGTTATAATATTTACTAGAAAAACGTATTAATTTTATTGCAGAATCATTATATTTTGAATTATATACCGATTCCAGCTCCCAATTGTATACAAATTGATTGGACAAATCAATTTGTTGTTCAATTATATTATGTTTATGCCTATCTGTAACATTAAAGCTAATATTTTTCTTATCAGATAAATTAACAATATTAGAAAAAAAGATCACAGAAGTACTCATATAATTTTTATCATCATCTAACGCCCTTTTAGTAAGATTAATTTTTTTTTCATGATTTTTCACAGTAATTTTATCGTTACTTGAGATCCAATATACAGTTGAGGAAATTTTGAATATTAAGCAATACCTTGTTTCTTCATCGAAGTTATTTTCACTCCCAAACATTCCACTATTTCTTATTAAATTGATTATGGAAGTTTTTCCTGCACCATTTTTTCCCAGAAGTGCATAAATGTTTAATATATTGCTATTTAATTCGTCGTTAATTGCAAAAAAACCATTTACAATTGACTTATCCGGATTTCTGCATATTTCTATTTCTATACTATCATTACCTGCTTTATCATCTATTCTAAAAAGGTAACTATTATCAAAACATAATCTAAAATTTTTATTAGGATACCCATACATATTATCAACATACAAGTATAAAATTTCTACTACTTCCTTATTTACATTCTCAATCTTTATATATTTTTCAACTTCGTTTTGAAAATCGTAAATATTCTTATATGTCTTTCCATTAATTAACACTTGTCCAAATCTTGAATATATTGGTTTGTCGTAATTATACTTTATTTGAGCTTCTAATTTATTTTCTTCGTTGCGCGGATTTACAATATAATGAATGAACTCCTCTTCCATTTCTAAATATTTAAATTCAATTTCCATTATTATTTTTTCATTCTTATTACTTTCTATTTCTTTTGCTATATAACGTATAATTTCATTTTCAATATCCTTAACCTCATGTATGACTAATTCATCACCACTCTTACTATCTTTTTTATTCAGTATTTCTCTTATTATTTTTTTTTGACTTTTATTTACTTTCATATTGTTTCTAGATGAAATATAACTATAATCTTGATAATCTTCAAGTTGAGAAATATAATCAAAAGCTATATCTGTTATATATTCAAATAAGTAATAGAAATCAATATAAAAAAATCCATAAAATTTCTCCAAATAGCCTAGATTATCAGAATTTTTATGTATGTTTTTTAAAGAATTATCAATTAATTCTTTAATACTTCTATAATTATTATTTATAACATATGTTTCTTCATAAGCTATATAGTTTAATATTTCTATAAGATTATCATTATTAATACATTCTGAATATTTTCTTATTTTTTCTATTCCATGAAATGAATATCCGTTATCACCAGGTTCCCCTGCATATCTCATTCCATATGCTATTCTTGACATTAATGCTTTATAATAACTAACTTCATACTTTATATTATTATCATCCAATGTCAATACTTCTTTATCTAATTGTGCTAATTCTTCTTTTGTTAAAAATCTCATAATAATAAAGGAATATTGAATAAAATCATCATAATCACTAAATTGGGGATTATTTATTCTATATTGTTTTTCAATAACTTTTTTAAAAATCTCTATATTTACATTTAACTTTTTTAATATCTCTACAACTTTTTCAATAATATTATATTCATCTATAACTTTAAAAAAATATAACGGGTTTCCTAGTCCATCTAATATAATATCTCTAGTCATTTTTATTTCGTTATCATTAAAGCTTTCTAATTGATCAATTATATCGTTACTGATGAATAAAATACTTGTTTCTTCAGTAATCTTACTATTTAGATCTTCTACCTTTAATAGACTTGGAAGCTTATTCGTTATAAAGCTGCTAACTTCCTTAGTATCATATCCTTTACCGTGTATTAAAAATTCACTTATTGATTTCACATTTATAAAATTATACATAGTATAATGTACTCCTATCTCTATAAATAAAGTTTTCTATAATATCTTATAAAATTATTTTTGCTAAAATCATTTTATAAGAATTTGAAATTTAATTTTGTATCATAACATTTAAGTACGTTGGTATGTTTAATTTCTGCTTTACTTGCTTCTATTCAATTTTTTCTTTAGTTAAAAACTAGAACACATGTATTTCAATGGATGTTTTAGCTTATATTTATACAGAAACCAGACTAAAATACTTATAAACACTAAATTATTTAAGACTATATGAAGCTTAAAATTTCTTTATCACTATATCATTTGAACTATATCAAAATTTAGTACATAAGAAATTAATAAATGCCATCTTTGTTAATTCTAGAATTCAATCCGATTATTAATTAAGAGGTAATACCTCTCTGGATTATAACTTCTCGAATGAAAGGTCTGATTGCTCTGTAATTAGGACTTTTCTTATCAGAAGAATAACCATTTAATTGCCAGAACTTTGTATGATTTTTTAATAATAATATTTATTTCAATTTCTCATTATTAACCTAATAGGAATATAGATAATTGAAATTCATTATTTAAAACTCTTATAAATTAGTGCCTGGATTAATCAATGATATTCTCAAAAACCGAATTAATATGGCATACAATTTTTCCCAATTCATATTGTAATCTATCATATTTGCAAACTTAGGGATATTACCCAAGTAATAGCGGAGATTGCCAGTAGTATCAAGGGATTTAATTTTTGAGTTCATAGAAATATGAATTATTTTAGTAAAATCTTTTCTTAACATTTCTACATCATAACAATCATATAAATCCAAATTATTGAAACAATTATACCAGCCATCTTTATATTCAGATATAGTTAAATAATCTACTTCAGTATTAATTATTACACTCTTGTCACTATACGTTAAATATCCTCTTTCAATGTATGTTTCATTATTTTCATAACTTGATGCCTTAGTACTTAAATCCATTATTTTAAAACCATACTCTTTCACCAATGTTCTTATTAATTGTTCATGCCTTGAATTTAATACATTTTTCATATGATGTTCTTCCAAAATTTTATTGCGATAATAAGAATCAAACCATTTATACAATTCATTTACAATGATTGATTCTGGTATCAAATTAATAATTTCTGGATTTAAATTAAAGACTTCTAAGCTAAATTCCCCATCAAGAAGTCCATTATCAACTAAACTAATGAATCCATTTACTCCTTTTATATTTACATAGTCTTCAATTAGGTGACTTAACCCTCTAGTTGCTTGTTTCATAATTCCTTGCAAAATTGTCAACGAATTAAACTCTGAAATTAAATTATGTTTTTCGAAAGCAATTAAAGCTGTTGGTAGTGATATTACACTATAATCTTTTTCACTATAAAACATTACATAGCATTTATAGACAGACTCAATATCTATTAATCTCTCCTCTTCATTAGCTAACCGAATATAATCTTCAGCATGTCCTGCTGCATTATCAGGGCTACTTAAAGCATAATGCGTTATTAGTTTAGAAAGTGTTTCTTTCATATATGGATTAATTTCTTGTAAATATCCAAGTGAAAAGAGCTTATATTTTGTTCTTATCAACATTGACTTTACAAAAAAAACACGTATTCCATAACTTTCAAAAACTTCTTTAAATTTTTGAATTGGGTAATCATCTCTTTCATTCCTAATAAATAGCTTAAAATACTTGGCAAAATTTTTATATTCTTTGTCATGAATCACAAGATTAACAATTATATCTGAAATAACATCCTTTTGATCTAGTTCATTAGTATTTCCAATAACATTATCTGTAACCATTCTTTCATAATCAAACACTTCTCTATGTTCTGTGAAATATAATCTGCTTTCTTCACTTGCGTCTAGAAATCTGCCTACATCGTCATTTTCATACGATGCATCATAATCATCATTATATATTTCAGTGTACTTAATATTATTTTTCAACTTAAAGCCTAAAAGATCATCTCGTTCTTTAAAAATATATTTATATATTTTAAACAAAATCTTGTTGCTATAAATTTCCACAATATCATTATTCATATTTCTATAAATATAATCAATATGCTCATATAATAATTTTATATACCAATCTAAGTGAATTCTATTACAACATTCTAATATCAAAATAAATGAGTAATACTGATATATATTCAAAAGCTCTGAAGATTCTGAAGCCAAAATTCTATACAAATGTTCATAAAATTCTTTAATAGCTTCAACATCAAAATTTTTTTTAAGTAGTTGTTCAAATGAATTAAAATCACAATATTCAATTAATAACTTTCGTTTACTCTCATATGAAATATTTATGCTATCAATTCTATTCATAAATCTTAATTCATTATTGTCAAGACTAATTTCAATATTTTTTATATACGAATCTATAACTTCTTTGTCTACTGGATTTTTATTACGTAAATAAGTATTAAAGCTATCATGTATTAGGGAAAATCTATTTAAGTTTTTATCAAACAAATAAGGATAAGCATCGATAAATTCAAATACTACCTTTTCCAAAACAGGATGTCCAATTATTATTTTAATATCTTGCCTAGATAAATATGAATTTGTTATATTAAATACTGAAATAGCTGAAATAGTATTTACATCTTTCAAAAGTAATCCAAAATATTCATTTACATCATTTATTTTTTCAGCTGATTCTAAAGTTCCATATAAACTAAAATGACTTGCAGAAAAATTCACCAATATAGGATATCCATCAGTTATTTCATATATTTTTTTGCAAATATCTTTATCCATTATTTTATGACACTGCTCTAAATATTTATAAGTTTGTAAGGCATCCCAGTTATTTAAAATAATTATATTCTCACCAATGCTATGGTGTAATGGACGAGTTAATACTATTGTCTTTGCTTCTGTTAGTTTATTAATAAATTCAAAATATTTTTCTAGCTGAACCTTATTGTAATTTTCAACATGATCTAACCCATCAATAATTACTATAATATTATGTTCTATTATAGTATTTACAAGCTGTACTTCACTAAAATGTCTTGCATCCTTAAATACTCTATATCCAATATCTCTAATAAAGTTATCATATTGGAGTCTCTCATTTTGGCACTCATCTTGGGAATTAATCCAAAAACGATAAATCACTGTATTTGCTAAACCTTTCGTGAATTCACTTACAAAATGGCTCTTTCCTACACCTGGCTTACCAACAATATATAATATTCCTCTTTCAATATTATCAAATTTTTTTCTTATAATTCTTGTTTCTTCATTAAGCTTTTGCATAAACAAAGTATATTCCGGAAGGTCTTCTTTATATGTACAAAATGTTGCATCATTTATTCTTTTCAATGCAAAATGGCATATTTGATTATTTCTCTTAACATTTTTGCTATACATTTCATCAACTCGTTTGCAAATATCATCAGAAGACAATGAAATAATATAAAGGTTATTTTTCTGTATAGCTGGTAACCCAAATATTTCCGTATTCATTTCTAAATCACATTTGTGAAGTACAATAATATTTGTAGAATCTTTTTTGAGTATGCTCTTTGTTCCATTTACTGTAATAA
>JAEZKY010000302.1 GCA_023435985.1 Bacillota bacterium
GTTTAATCTTAGCTTACTCAAATAAAAATTGCTGGTTTACTTAAATGTACTTATTATTTTCTGTTCAATTTTCAAAGACCATTTTCTTTCACAACTTTCGTTGTAATTTTATGTTTTTTCTTGTCACTCTCAAGCGACTTACTCAGTATATCACTTGCTTCAGAGCCTGTCAACAACTTTTTTCAAATCTTTTTAAAGTTCTTATTTAGAAGTTCTTTATCAATTTCTTTCAAGTTGTTTGCCGCTCTCAGCGACGTGTTTTATCTTACCATGATGCCTTATACTTTCCTTACAGAATTTCATACTTTATATTAAATTACCCCTATAATTATTGATTATCCTTATTCTTTCTTCTTTTTTTGCATATTGATACACCTGGAAAAGTTGCTTTTCCAAAATCTACTTATATAACTAATCCTACCTTTAGACTTATACTAATTCTTCTTACTTCTTTAAATTCAGATAAAACATTAAACTGCAATAACTCTAAGAATTTGTATATTAAAATTTATTTTAAATAGTACATCTATCTAGCAAATATGTGGACTTTTTTAATTTTGCCACCATTTTTATTTATATAAAAATAAAGGTAGACTAAATATTCCTACCTAGTCTACCTTTGTTAGCTTATGCTTATGCAATTCAACAAATTATAATGCATTTGACTTAAAAATTTAACTTATTTTCGTAGCAACACCATTACTATCAAAACTATAACCATACATATTACAATCATGAATCATGCTACCATCACTATATAAGCAATAATCTTTGTTATCCACTTTAATCCATCCAGTCTTCATAGCCCCTGTGTGATCAAAATAATACCAATTTCCACCTATCTCCTGCCATCCAGTTTGCATTTCTCCACTATTGTTGAAATAATACCAGATATTTGTGCTGACATCTTTGCACCATCCTGTCCTCATTACTCCATCATTTAAATTACCAAGATAATACCAGCTGTTGCCATCCTTCTTCCAATCATAGACCATATAACCTTCAGAATTAAAAAAGTACCACTTTCCATTAATATATTCCCATCCATTAGTAGTATAACTTCCATCAGCATGTTTATACCAATATCCAGTATCATCTAATATCCATGTTCCTGAAGTAGTAGTCGTGTTATTTAAAAGTACTCCTTCTGTAAATGAATCCATATCACAATCTCCACTTACTCCATTGACAGAACCATTTTCAGTATATTGATGTCCTACCCTGCTAGTGAAAAAATTTGAAGGCAGATTCCAAGGATCATTATTAAAATTCGCTTCCCAGAAAGGCATATCTTTTATTGTTTCTTCTGCATTTGTCAAATTGCTTATGAACGCAGTATAACTATATATTCCCAACTCCAACGAGCTTAACTGTCTAAATGCAGTTATGAATCTTACAATATAATCTGTAAGGCTATCAAAATTAACTTCAATATCTAACATCGGAACTAGGTTCCAGTCATAATCTTTTATCATTGAATAAAAATTAGTGGCTTGTGCTTCTGGCGTACTTGTGCCGACCAAAAAATGATAAGCTCCTACCTTTAATCCATTGCTTTTACAATTATTATAAAAATCAGCCATAGTACTATCCTTAAAAGTTGCTCCTTCTGTAGCCTTTACATATACATATTTCACATTATCACTGGCAACTTGGCTAAAATTAACACTTCCATTATTATTTGATATATCTATCCCTTTTATATATGACATATAACCACTTCCTCATCATTTGATATTACATACCTGTATTGCATAATATTAAGAAGTAACTTAAATGTTACTTTTTATACTAAACTTTAATTGTATTTCTATTATCATCTGAAGTACTCGAATTATTCGTAATTGTGGTATATGTATTATATGTTTTAGTTTTATAGTCTCCATTTAAAAATAGAGCAACTTCGCTAGTTCTTCTTTTATAAAAACTCGGAATTGCAATCCAATTTGCTTTGCTCCATGCTTGAAAATTAGCTGTAATAATATAATGACTTTAAAGAGTGGGGGGTCGGTATGCCTAAACAAATAGAAGATTTATAATTTAATTTGCCACCCATCATAAACAACGGGTGGCAAATGGGTGGGAATGCACATTACAATGCATCACCAATATAATAAAATGGCTCTACTACTTGATTAACTTAACAACAGTTTCAACGTGAGGTGTGTTAGGGAACATATCCTTCACTTTTGTTTTAACTACTTTATATCCTTTTTCTGTAAGCACTTTAAGATCCGTTACTAGTGTTTTAGGATTGCACGAAACATATATTATTTCTTTTGCATTAAACCTAATTACATAATCTAAAGCCTTCGGATGCACTCCAGTTCTTGGAGGATCTAATATTATTATATCTGGTTTATCTTTTACTGTTTTAATTATTTCTGCTACATCTCCAGCTATAAATTCACAATTATCTAATCCATTTAATTTAGCATTTTCCTTGGCAGCTTCAACAGCTTCTTCTATAAGCTCAATTCCAATAACCTTTTTTGCATTTGGAGCTACTATCTGACCTATAGTTCCAGTGCCACAGTAAAGATCAAATACAACTTTATCCGCACTATCTCCAAGAAAATCTTTAACTATTGAATATAATTCTTCTGCACCTTTTGTATTGGTTTGAAAAAATGAAAATGGTGAAATATTAAATTGTAATCCAAGCAAAGTCTCTCTTATATAGTCTTTGCCAAATAGTACAGTGACTTTTTCGGGGATTACAGCATCAGATCTAGAATCGTTTTCTGTATGTATTATTGATACTAGATTTCCTTTATAGGTTTGTTCTCGAAGTAAATTCACATATTCACTTAAATCAAAATCAATCTGAGTCGTAGTTACAAGATTTACTAATACTTCCCCAGTATTTTGAGCTTTTCTTATAACTAAGTGTCTCAAATACCCTTCTGCCTTCATTATTTTATAGTAAGGCAAATCTGCTTTTCTAAAATAATCTGCAGTTAGCTTAATAATTTTTCTATAATCTTCGTCAACAAGTTTACATTCATCTACAGTTAATATTCCAAAGGATTTTCCTCTCATATGCATTCCAAGAGAAAGTGGTTCACCTTTTGCTTCATCTCCAAAAGTAAACTCCATCTTATTTCTGTACTCCCATTGATTTGGACTTCCTTGAATTCCTAAATATTCTCCCATTTCAATATTATCTTCTTTAAATAAAGCTTTAACCTCTTCGCTTAAAAATTCTAATTGCTTTTCATAAGATATAGTCTGAGATGAACATCCTCCACAAACACCAAAATGCGAACAAATTGACTCAATTTCATAATCTGCTTTTTCATCTACATTTAATAACTTAACTTCAGCATAATCTTCTCTCTTCTTTTTTACCCTTCCTGTCACAGTTTGACCTGGGAATGCATTTTTCACATAAATTGTTTTATCTTCTGCATATCCTATCCCAGTTGAAGGAAATTGTAGTTTCTCTATTTTAACAGTTAAATCGCTTCCTCTTTTCATTACTTACTCCTAATGTATTCATATTTTTTATCACTAATATATCATATCTTATCTTTCTAAATAAAAAAACATAAGAATATAAAATTTCTTTCATATTCTTAAGCTTTAACTATAAATTTTAAGATCCTTATATATTCAATATTTTTTTAGCGATGGTAGTTCTTAACTTAGTTTTCTCCATAATAGGTACATAAATACAATTTAGAATAAAGTATATTATTCCTCCAGCTAAAATTATTGATCCATTTCCTTGTATAAACATATATCCAAATAATTTCAAGACTAAGTTACATAAAAATACCAGTAAAGAAGAACATACAACTATTAATAATTGATCTAGAATATTAGCCAAAATAACTCCGCTAGTAGCTGATTTTCTATTTACTTCTTCACTTGTTGAATTTTCAATTTCCTCGCTAACTGTCACTGCTGCTTCTTCTGTATCATTCGTAACTTCTTCTGTGTTTTCTGCACCTGAAGCTTGAACTTCTGTTTCTTCCATATCACTGTTTGTTTCATTTTCTTTTACATTATCTTTTTCCAAAAACTTTTCCCCCTTGGTCTATTTCATACTCATTTCACCATCTGCAAATTTATATTTTTTTGTAGACAATGTATATATTATACACGTTTTAGTGGCCAAAATTTCTTCTTTTAAGCCATCTACTGTGTCATTTATATCAACTTGTTGATCTCCATTTTTTAATTTTTCAATTATTTCTTTATTTATGTCTGAAAAATCTCTATTTTCTTGATCTGTAAATGCCTCTATGTACTTTTTAAAAGATGTTTTTCCTAAATCAAAATCATTATTTTTTATAGCATTTTCACCATCAAAATTCAAACTTAATTTTAAGCTTATATCTCCAGTTGATAAATCATCTCCATATGTTTTCATACCAAAATACATACTTTCAATTTTATTTGCTTCAGGCTTATCATTATCAAAATATATACTGTTATCATTTACCGTTTCATCTTTTTCATCTTTTACCTTATCATCCTTTGAATATTTTACCCCAAGTTCCTTGGTTATATTCTCCATCTTTGATAACTTGTCTTTAAATAAATTTTGAGTTTCTTCTAATGTATAGTTTTTTGCCCATTTTCCATCTAAATCTTTGTCTTTAGGATCTGTATTATCCTCTGCTGTTGCCGTTTGTGATTTTGCATCCTCAGAATTACCATTTGCATTGCTGCATCCTATTAGCGATGTCGCAACAATCAGGCTCATTACCACACTTATAATCTTTTTAGACACTAAACTTCCTCCTTAACTTTATAGATGTTATTTGGATGTCTAATTAATATATTGTAAATGAATAATAAAACTTTACCATTTCTATATTACAATTTTGTGTCAACACCATAATTTCTTATTAAAATATAATGTTATTCTTTTATTAATTATATTTTAAATTTCATCTATATTATCAAATATAATACAATATGTATGTTTATTATATATTCTTTTACTCTTACATGCAATTGTTCTCATTATGTAATATCTTCAAAATTCTATAGAATAATCTGTTCTAGCAAGGTTTTAAAAATAATACTTAAAACATACAGATGTGCTTATGTAAGTCTATTATTTTACCTAAGTTTCAATTTGTTCTTTAATTGTTTCAAACATTTTATCTCCTATTCCAGTAACATTTTTTATATCTTCTATAGTCTTAAACCCTCCATTTTGTTCCCTATACTCAATTATACTTTTTGCTTTTGCATCTCCTACACCCTTTATTGTTTTCAATTCTTCTAATGTTGCATTATTTATATTAACTTTTTTATTCACATTTTTATTATTGTTACTGCTTTGGTTTGCATTTTGCATCCCATTAACTACTTCATTTTTACTTGCAATATAAATTAAATCATGGTCTTGCAATTTTTTTGCTCTGTTTATGTTGCTTAAATCAGCATTTTCAGTCAGCCCTCCTGCTACTTCTATAAGATCTTTTATTATAGAATTCTCATCTAACATGTATACATCTGGTTTTTTCACTTCCCCTTTTATTTCCACAACTATTCTTTTATCTTTAGGCTGAACTTTTTCACTTTTGCTGTCTGCAGAACTACTACTATTTTTCACATTATTGTTTTCTTTAGCTGATGTATTAATGCTTTCCGTATCATCCACAAAAATATTTTCTGTATCATTCTTCTTTAAGTCTTTAAAACCAGATTTTAAATACATGACCCCTGATATAATCACTGCAATAACCAATATAGCTGCTATTCCTATTTTTTTCTTATCCTTTAATAATTCTTGTACCAAATCGTTATCTCCTTTTAGTTCATCTTTTGCATATTATATCCATTTTATTGTAATTTAGACTCTAACTGGATTAATTTTGAACTTTATGTAGCATAAATTAATTATTTTTGGTAAAATGTATTTTGAATATAAGTAAAATATTTGATTTACGTATGGAGAATTTTATGAAAAGATTTTTAAAAAAACTTAATATATTACTCTTGTTTTTATTTTACGCGACCTCTATAAGCGCATACGCTGAAACGTCGCCACCTCAAATTAATGCTCAAGGTTCTGTTTTAATCGATGCATCTACGGGCGAAGTATTATTTGGCAAGAATGAAGAAACTACTTTTGAACCTGCTTCAACTACTAAAGTTATGACTGCACTTATTACCTTAGAAAAATCCAACCTTGATGATGAGGTTACTGTTCAAGAAGACTACACAAAAGTAGGTGGAACAGGTATAGGCCTGCTAAAAGGTGATGTTTTAACTGTACGAGATTTGCTTTTCGGTCTTCTTTTAGATTCTGATAATGATTGTGCTAATGCTTTAGCTGATCATATATCTGGAAACGTGGATGAATTTTCTAAACTTATGAATGCCAAGGCTAAAGAATTAGGAGCATTACATACAAACTTTAAAAATCCAAGTGGAATGCCCGATCCTGAACATATAACAACACCACATGATTTAGCATTATTCTTAAGAGCAGCCATAAATAACAAAGAATATATAGAAATTTCTCAAACTCCTTCTTATACAATAACCTTAAAAAATGATTCTAGTAAAACTTTTGTAGTAAACAATAAAAACTACATGATTAACAAAAATTCTAGATATTATTATCAATTTGCCTTAACTGGAAAAAATGGATATACAACAAAAGCAAACCAAACTTATGTTGCTGCTGCTGAGAAAGATGGACATATACTTATTGCCTCGTTTTTAAATGCACTTGATAAGGATCAAAACTTTCAAAATATGAAAGATGTTTTTGATTATGGCTTCAACAATTATTCTTTAGTACATCTTTATAAAAAAGGTGATGTGATTTCACAATATAAAATAAATGATAAACTTACAATACCTCTTATAAGCTCCAAAGACATAGATTATGTTGTTCCTAAAGGGCAAGAAAACTCAGTATCTTCTGAAATTAAAGTGGACGATAAGGATTTAAGTAAACAATCTTTTGATGAAGGTGACGATATATTAAACGGAACAGTGTATGTT
>JAEZKY010000339.1 GCA_023435985.1 Bacillota bacterium
TTCTGAACTTTCTAATAGAGCTTTTGGAATAGATGTGAAGTTAATGGATGAAGCTTATGCTATGATGAAGGAACTAAAGGCTTCTAAAGGTGATAACTTCATGTATTTTGAAACTGGACAAGGTTCAGAATTATCTTCAGATGGCCATAATGGAGCGGATCAGCTTACAATGGAAGCGAGATGTTACGGCTTTGCTAAAAAGTATAATCCTTTTTTAGTTAATACAGTTGTTGGTTTTATAGGCCCAGAATATCTATATGATGGAGCTCAGGTAATAAGAGCAGGACTTGAAGATCATTTTATGGGAAAATTAACTGGATTATCAATGGGAGTTGATGCTTGTTATACAAATCACATGAAGGCAGATCAAAATGATCTAGAAAACTTGGCAGTACTGCTTGCACAGAGCAATTGCAATTATTTTATGGGAGTTCCAGGTGGAGATGACGTAATGTTAATGTATCAGTCTTCAAGCTATCATGATGTAGCTGCTTTAAGAGAAATAACAAATAAAAGACCAATTAAAGAATTTGAAGACAGACTTGAAGAGCTTGGAATAATGAAAAATGGAATATTGACAAGCAGGGCAGGAGATCCGTCAATATTTTTGAATATGGGAGTGTAAGTTATGGAAAAGGATATTTTAGAAGATATATCAACAATTGATTTAAGTACTAAAGTTTCTGTAGATAATCCTATAGATTATAACGGCCTTATGAGTTTAAAGAAATCAACATCAGCAAGAATTTGCATAGGAAGAGCTGGTTCACGTTACAAAACAAGTGATTACTTAAGACTTAGAGCAGATCATGCAGTTGCAATGGATGCAGTCTGGACACATGTAGATAAAAAAGTAGTTGATGAGCTTGGTTTTTATAAAGTTCAAACCTTAGTGAAAGATAAGGAAGAGTATATAACAAGGCCTGACCTTGGAAGAAGCTTTTCTGAAGAAGTCATAAAGGAAATAAAAGAAAAATGCATTAATGATGTTGATGTTCAAATTATAGCAGGGGATGGACTAAGTTCGCCAGCTATAACTGTAAATTTAAAAGAAATATATCCTATGATTGTTGATGGAGTAGAAGCAAAGGGTTATAAAATAGGTACTCCTATTTTTGTTAAGTATGCCAGAGTTGCTACTATGGATAAAATAAGTGAAGCAATAAATGCAAAGGTCACACTTATATTAATTGGAGAAAGGCCCGGTCTTGCTACAGGTGAAAGCATGAGTTGTTATATGGCTTATGAGGCAAGCAGTCAAAAACCAGAATCTCAAAGAACTGTAATATCTAATATACACAAAAATGGAATGCCTCCAGTAGAAGCAGGAGCACAGATTGTGCAATTAATAGAAACGTTAATTAAAGAGAAAAAAAGTGGAATTGAGCTCAAATTATAATAAAATAAACTAATTTAACACAAAAAAGGGACAGCTAATATTGCAGTCCCTTTTTAACATGTATTCTTTTAACAATATGCTATTTTTTAAAACAAGAAATGATTTTATTGTAAAGTACTACGCCCTAGCAAGATTCTGAATTAGCTCAAAATGTGAAGGCTGCCATCCAAGTCTTTCTTGAGTTAAAGCATTGGATGCTGGAATATCAGTAGCAACAAGCTGTCCTAGAGGTCCACCGAAATGATTAACTGATTCCTCTGAGGATATAGATTTAACAGGAAGGCTAAGGCGACGGCCGATAGCTTCTGCGATTTCTCTAAAAGGCACTCCCTCATTTGCTACTGCATGAAATATTGACCCAGCTGGTGCTTGTTCGAGTGCTAGTCTGTAAAGCTTAGCAGCATCAAGTCTGTGAACAGCTGGCCAGCGGTTAGAACCATCGCCTACATAAGCCGAGAAGCCTTTGCTGCGAGCTATTTCAATAAGTATAGTAACCAAGCCATATCGTTCACCATCACCATATACTATTGGAGCAGGACGAACTACTGAAGCACGCACACCTTTAGATGCCAGTGAAAGTGCTAGCGTTTCTGAAGCGGCTCGAGGACCTGCAGTTAAGCTCGAACTAGCCTTATCATCTTCTGTTAATAAGAAACCAGGCTTGATGCCAGCAGTTCCAAATGTGATAACTAATGGTTTATTAGATCCAGCAAGCGCACTGCCGAATGCATCGATAGCATGACGATCAGTCTCACAGCAAGCAGCAAAATTTGTAATAAAATTGTCATGATCAAAGGCTGCATGAATTACGCCGTCTGCTGAAGATGCTCCACTGTGAAGACTCTCTAGATCTTCCAAAGATCCACGATGCACTGTAGCTCCAGCAGCAATAAGCGACGCAGCTGATGAATCTGATCTAGCAAGACCTACTACCTCATGTCCTGCACCAATCAGTTCTTCAACGATTTTAGAACCTATAAATCCTGTAGCGCCTGTAACAAAAATACGCATATTAAATTCCACCTTTCAAGTTGATTACATTTATTGAGTTATAAGTTACAAAATATATAGAATGTAACATGAGTATATCATCCCGCATTATATATTACAAGTCATTTTATATGCAATTTGTCATGAAATATTGAATTTTAAATTAGTTACATTTTATGTAATTTGAAACACAAAGTTAAAAATGATATAATTAAAAATGAAATAAAAGAAAGCGGTGATAAATTTGGAGAAAATCTCGTTAGATAAAGAAATAATTCTTGATGCGACAGAAGAAGTCATTCGCCGTTTCGGACCAGACAAAGCGAATATCACTGATGTAGCAAAGCTATTAAAGGTTAGCCATGCTGCCCTTTATAGATATTATAATGGAAAAACTGACCTTTGGAATGCTGTTACAGAACGTTGGCTCACAAGTTTGCATGCTCATTCAAATGATATTTTAAAAGAAGATAATCCTGCTGATATTAAACTTTTTAATTTACTCGAAGACTTTGCGGAATCTAAACGTCGAAGTAGCGTTAATGACCCAGAAATGTTTGCAAATTACATTAAACTAGCACACAGCTCAATTAAAGTAATAGAAAAAAGTATAGAAGAAGGTATTGATCGTATCAAGGACATTATAGTTCAAGGAATTTCGGAAGGTATATTTTTTACGGAATCTCCTGATCAAGCGGCAAGAGCCGTATATCTTTCAACCGGTGTTTTTATCAATCCAAACTCATTTGAAGATCCGAATCGAAAACAGGACATAGAATCTGTTTTAAATCTTCTGATAAGAGGACTTAAAAATCCTAATAAATGAATTGAGAAGGAGATGGCAGATAGCCTTCTTCATCTCACAACACCTTATCTGTGAGATGGGACAAGGTGTTTCTCGAAGCTTGGCAAAGCTCCAAAAAATGTAAGTTGAAATTTTTTCGCCCTTGGCTTTCCTAATAGGATTGTTGAGGGCGTTAGTTATTGGTATTACAAGAATTTGAAGATACTTTATAAAAAGCAGGGTTAAATTAAGGGCGAAAGCAATACTACGTTATATTTTTTTTTATAATAGGTTACAAATAAAATATATTGTATTTTGTAGCCCAATATGATATTATTAATTTTGCAAGTTACAATATAATAAATATGTAACTTGTAGCATTAATTTTGAAATTTAAAGGAGGAGTTTTTATGTGTAATTTTGTAAGCAGAGCGGTCCAGCTCGAGTCATTCGGAGGTCCTGAGGTCCTCAACGTCCGCGAAGTACCAGTACCGCAGGCCGGCTTGGGGCAGATTCGCGTGCGCGTCACTGCGGCCGGACTGAACCCGATGGACTGGTTCATAACCTCTGATGCAGACACTGCCGCTCGATTCGGCTTGAGCCTGCCGTCCGGGTTCGGAACTGACTATGCGGGGACCGTGGACCAGGTTGGTGACGGCGTGACTGAGTTTGCGGTCGGCGACAGAGTGTTCGGATGGGCCCTCTCACGTGCGGTAGCCACCTATGTAGTAGTAGATGTGGCAGGGACCATCGTGGCGGGCTGCGACGTGCACCATACCCCAGAAGGCGTCGACGACCGCACTGCCGCGACTCTTGCTATTGCGGGTTGCACTGCCTCTGCCGCCCTCGCCGTGGTCAACCCTGGCCCGGGCGACACGGTGCTCATTGGCGGCGCGGGAGGCGGGGTCGGCGTGTTCGCCGTCCAGCTCGCTCGGCTCGCGGGTGCGCGAGTAATCGGAACAGGATCGGCGACTTCTGCCGATGCTTTGCGTGCCCTAGGGGCCGAGCCAGTCACATATGGCGACGGCATGGTCGATCGGATCCGCGCCCTAGCTCCCGCAGGTATTACTGCGGCAATCGACCTATACGGGACTGACACAATGCAGGCGGCACGAGAACTTGGAGTTCCAGACAAACGCATCACCACCATAGCTGCACAGGTAGACGGAATCACGCCGGCAAACGGTGCTAACGCTGCACCGGGCGCCATAGAAGAAATTGCTCGCCTGGTTTCGGCAGGCAAGCTTCGTGTGCCCATCGCAGCGAGTTTCCCAATGGAGCAGATCCGCGCAGCGGTCGAGCTTCAAGCTGGCAGGCACGTGCACGGCAAGGTTGTCATCGACATCTAGGTGTTAGCTCACGATCTTGTCTTCGTTAGCTCGGCTGGTCAGGTCATCTGCCAGCGATAGCTCTTGAAAGTACTGATGGCAGTTTCTGCTGTAGTAATGTCTGAAAAACTGTATTTGTAGGACAGAAGTAAAAATATATAAATCAACTGTCTAACAATAGAAGGTAAAAAGAAGATAGTCCTGCAGATGTTAAACTTAACAATTTACTTGAGAGTTTTGTTGAGGCTAAACATCACAGTGCTATTAATGCCCCAGCAATCTGTTGTAAATCTTCTAATAAGAGAACTTAAGAATTATAATATATAAATACTTTATATACAAAAAATGGCCGATAATAAGTCGGCCATTTTTTGTATAGCTATCTAAATCACAGTCGCATTAGAATGATATAAAATTATGAATTAATGCAACTTATATAATTTATAAAAAGTATCCTAAATGTCATCTACATATGGTTGAAATTATTTATGAAAGTGTTATAATAGGTACGAAAATAAAAAAGCTGTATTTCTTTGTCGCCGGATAAAGATAATAATAAGCGTTTAAACATCACGCCGCAGGCCTTTGAAAGCGTGATATTTAAACGCTTTTGTTTGTTTTAAGGAGGATCGTTATGCTAGAAGAGAATGATATTATAACTATTAAACCCTATAATTCATTGTGTGAAGAAGCAAAATATATTAGAACAGAAGTGTTTATGAAAGAACAGGGTTTTAAGGATGAATTTGATGAATGGGATAGTAAGGTACCGCATGTAGTATTATTTATAGATGGAAAAGTTGCTGGTACTGGGAGGTTATTGCCTGGAGAAAATAAGAATAACTTTGTTATAGGTAGAGTAGCAGTATTGAAAAAATATAGAAAGCTACATCTTGGAAGTAAAATCATAAATGAATTAGAAAAAATAGCTAAAACATCTGGTGGAATAAGTATTCAATTGTCAGCACAATGCACTGCACAAGGTTTTTATGAAAAATTGGGGTATATTGCTAGTGGAGAAATATATTTAGATGAATCCTGTGAACATATTCACATGGAAAAGCAATTATAATAAGAGGTAATCATGTCATTTAACTATATTATACCAATTGTTATAATCATAATATCCAATGTTATTTACCATATAACGACTAAGAGTATCCCAAAAGAAGTAAATTCATTTTTATCATTAACAGTAACTTACCTGACCGCGACGGTCGTAGTCTTGGCAATGTATTTTTTAACATCTAAACAAAACAAAATTTTAACTGATATACATAAATTAAATTGGACAAGTTATGTTGTTGGATTAGCAATTGTAGGAGTAGAAATAGGATTTCTTTATATGTACAGATTAGGGTGGGATATTAGTAAAGGTTCGCTCATTACTAGTGTGTCATTAGCGATATTATTAATTATTATTGGTGCTCTATTTTATAAAGAACATATTGGCCTATATCAAATTGTAGGTATTGCATTTTGTCTAGTAGGATTGATTTTTGTTAATTTAAAGTAAGGTACTATCATAGATTTAAAAGAGGTGAACAGTAAAGATCATGAATTTTTGGAGATAAAAAAAGATTGCAAAGCTGATCTTGCTGTTCCCCTTTATTTATTTTTTGGAAACTATAGTATGAAAATTAGTACAGTTTTGTTTGTGCAAAATTTTGGCAATTAAATTAACTTTTGAAAATTAGATGATGTGATAATTTCAAAAATAATCTAATGACTGTACAGTGTTTTTATAAGAAAGAGCGTAAATCAATCTTGTAAACGTTATTATAAGCAAATATAAAACAATAAGATTTTTTTCAAAATTAAATATAGATATGATTGTGCTAAAATTATTATAGATGTGTTATAGATATTTAGAAAATGAAATAGATTTATATATAGGATAATTATCTATTTAAGTTAGACTTTTGTGCGTATCTATACTAAAAATGGATGTGATTTCGGTAAGCTGCCACATAAGTTTAATTTTAAAGCTGGATATCTATATATTTATGAGCATAGGATAAAGTTTGGAGTGAATAATTATGAATTATATTGAAAAAGGCACCAGAGAATTTCGCTTAACTAGTATGGCGTTATTTGCTGGTGGCTTTAATACTTTTGCGATTATGTATAGTACGCAGCCCCTTATGCCATTTTTATCTAGAGAATTTGGGATATCTCCTACGGTTGCAAGTTTATCATTATCAGTTACTACTTGTACTTTAGCAATAAGCATGTTGCTTTTCGGCTCAATATCAGAGGTGCTTGGACGTAAGCCCATTATGTGCTTTTCTATTTTTGCCACATCAATACTTGCGGTACTATCTGCTTTTGTTCCTAATTTCGGCAGCTTACTTATTATAAGGTGTCTGCAGGGATTTGTTTTGGCCGGATTACCGGCTATAGCTATGGCTTATATAAGTGAAGAAGTTGATAAATCAAGTTTGGGAATGGTAATGGGTTTATATATAAGCGGCAATTCTATTGGAGGAATGAGCGGACGTATTATAATAGGTGTTATTACTGATTTCTTTAACTGGAGATTAGCTTTAGGCTGTATTGGCCTTCTTGGACTTGTGGCTAGTTTTTTATTTTGGGCTAAGCTGCCTAAATCAAGGCACTTTGAAGCAAGAGCTTTTGAAATTAAAAAACTTATAAAGTCTAGTGGGAATCATTTAAAGAATCCTAAATTACTTTGTTTATATTGTATTGGATTTTTAATTATGGGAAGCTTTGTATCGTTATATAATTACATTGGTTATCAATTAGTTGAGCCGCCATATAACTTAAGTCAGACTATAGTTAGTTTTATTTTTGTAATATATATTGTAGGAACTTTCAGTTCTACATTTATGGGACGTTTGGCAGATAAATATGGACAATATAAAATTTTGTGTGTTTCACTATTTATAATGCTACTTGGTATATGCATAACTTTAAATGGAAGTTTATTTTTGAAAATTATAGGAATAGCAGCCTTAACCTTTGGCTTTTTTGCAAGCCATTCAATTGCCAGCAGCTGGATTGGGAAAATATCAATCCACGATAAAGCACAGTCATCGTCACTGTATTTATTGTTTTACTATGTTGGATCTAGTATAGGTGGGACTGCTGGAGGAAGATTTTGGTCTTCATATGGCTGGAGCGGAGTAGTGGGAATGATTTCAGCATTTCTAATAGCCGCATTCATAATTCTATTTGCCTTGTCAGCAATTATAAAGCATACAGACTATAAGAAGATAAAGGCACATGGATTAAAAGTATAAATAATAAAATATATATGAAGAACCCATAAGAATTCAAAATTTGGATTTTTGTGGGTTGTTTAATATAAAATGATATAGACAGGTAAATTTTAGCATGATATAATAAATTTACTTAAACGTTTACTGAAAAGAGGAACATACTATGGATACTAAAATTACTAGACCAACAATTAAAGATGTCGCGCGTCAAGCCAATGTTTCTGTAGCTACAGTTTCTAGAATTATAAATAATTTAGATGGATATTCTGAAGAAACACGTAAAAAGGTAAATAAGGTTATGGAAGAGCTTGGATATCAAAGAAATGCTATTGCAAGAAATCTAAAAATTAAAGAAACTCGTACTATTGGAGTGTTACGCCCTAAAATAAGTACTACATATTATGTAGAGATTTTAAATGGAATAGAAGATTTTGCACAAGTTAATAATTATAGTGTTATAATCTGTAATGCCGGAGATAATTGGGACAGAATGTCAGAATATCTTAGGGTGCTATCAGAAAGACAAGTAGATGGGCTAATTGTCTGCAGTATACCACCTGAAGAGAATTTGTGTAAACAAATAATAGATTCCAATATTCCAACTGTTTTAGTTTCGGCATTATCATATCGATATTCATTGCCATATGTTAAGGTTGATGATTATCAGGCGGCTTACTCGGCAACATGTTATTTAATTGAAAATGGCCACAAAGAAATAGCCATAATAGCAGGACCTAGTGAAGACCCAATAGCAGGAACTCCACGTTTAAATGGATTTTTACAAGCATTAAAAGATCATAAAATTTCTGTAAATGATAAACTCATTAAAAAGAAGGGGTTTGGCTTTATGGATGGAGTTGAAGGTATGGAGGAACTCTTTAAGAACAATGAAAAATTCACAGCAGTTTTTGCAGTTTCTGATGATTGTGCAGTTGGCGCATTATCAGTAGCACATAAAAGAGGACTCAAAGTACCAGAGGATATATCTATAATAGGCTATGATAATACAAATATAGCTGAGATGTCGTACCCGCCTTTAACAACAGTAGCACAGCCTCTATATAATATGGGAGAAAAATCTGTTGAAATGTTAATTAAAAGAATTTCTTCTAATGAAAAAGTTGAAAGTATAATAATGCCTTTTGAAATTATAGAAAGAGAAACAGTAAGAAAAATAGAATAAGAAGCTATCATAAGAGATTAGGATATTTTATTAATAATATTAGGATAAAATCATGAAAATATATTACAAGTTTATGTTTATAATTTTAGTTTAAGGACTTGTGATATAATTTTTAAATTTAACGTAAACGATTAAGTTAAATTTAAGAAAAAAGATATTAAACTATAAATTTTGGGTTATTATATCTGAGAATTATATAGTTAATATAACAATTAGAGTTAGGTAATCGTATACTTAAAATTATAAAATAGGAGGAAGAGAAATGAATAAAAAATTAAAGTTATTAGTATCAATTTCTATTAGTACAATACTTGGATTTTCATTGTTAGCAGGATGTGGAGGGAAAACAGATACTGCTGAAAATGGAAAAGTAAAATTGGAATTATTTTCGACCAAGCCAGAAAACAAAGCAATATTGCAGTCATTGGCAAGTGAATTTCAAGAGAAAAATCCTAATATCGAAATTTCAATTAATTCACCTGCAAATGCTGGTACTGTTTTAAAAACAAGACTTGCAAAAAATGATATGCCAGATTTAGTAGCTATAGGTGCAGATGTAAACTATGGAGCACTAGTAGATGCAAATGCTCTTGAGGATCTTACTAATGATAGCGTTATTGAAAATATACAAAAGCCATATTTAGATATGCTGCATGGCATAGCAAGTAATGATGGAGGAAAAATATATGGAGTTCCATATGCAACAAATGCTGATGGTGTTTTATACAATAAGGATATATTTTCAAAGCTTGGATTACAAATTCCTAAAACATGGGATGAATTTATGCAGGTGTCTAAAAAAATTAAAGATTCAGGTCAACTACCATTATATTTAACACTTAAGGATGCATGGACTGGAATGTGTTTTTGGAATGTTATAGCTAGTGATTTGGAACCTGATAATTTCTTAGCTGATAAAAAAGCAGGAAAAACAACTTTTGAAGCTACCCATGGAGAAATAGTGGACAAGATGGAGACCATAGGAACTCTTGGGCAAGACGATATATTGGGAGTTTCCTATAATGATGGTAATGCAGCCTTTGCACAAGGTAAATCAGCAATGTATTTACAAGGTAATTGGGCTATTAGTGAAATAAAAAAAGCAAATCCTAATATTAATATAGGTATGTTCCCATTACCTGCAAGTAACGATTCATCTAAAAATAATATAGTGTCTGGTATAGATGTGTTATTTGGAATAACAAGTAAGTCAAAACATTCTGATGAAGCAAAAAAGTTTATAGAATTTATGACTGAAAAGGAAAATGCTCAAAAATATATAAAAGATCAATTTGCATTTTCTGCAGTTAAAGATGTGACACAAGATGATGAGAGTGTAGCAGATGTACAAGAAAGCTTTAAAAATGGGAAAATTGGTGCTTTCCCTGATCACTACTATCCAAGCTCCTTTGATGCAGCAAGTTTAGTTCAAGGGTTCTATAGTAAAAAAGATAAAGTTGAATTTTTAAAACAACTTGATACTGAGTATGATAAAGCAAATAGTAAGCAATAAATAAAAGAAGAAAGAAAAAGTGTAGGAATGTCTTAAAATTATAATTCATTCTTAATGTTTTCAATTAATTGATTTTAGGACAGCCTATGCTGAATTTCAAGAATAATTATTTATAATTATGAAAGATAATAGGAGGCTAAAAGTTTTGAAAAAGAAAAGAGCTTTTTATATTATGACAATACCAGCAGTTTTGCTATTCTTTGTATTTCATACATTATCTCTCTTGGAAGGTGTATTCTATAGTTTTACTAATTCAAAAGGTTATGGAAATTGGAATTTTGTTGGTTTGAAGAATTACATTGCAGTATTTCAAGATATCAATGTTATGCATGCCTATATTTTTACTTTCAAATTTGCAATTATTACTACAATTATCGTGAATATGTTAAGTCTTTTAATCGCTGTAGGCTTAAATTCAAAAATCAAATTTCAAAATACTTTAAAGTCTATATATTTTATTCCTAATATACTAGGAACTTTAATAGTAGCATTTATATTTAATTTCGTATTTGCGCATGTGATCCCGAATATTGGAGAAACGATGAATATCACTTCACTTAGTAAAAATATTTTAGGTGATGAAAAGCTTGCGTGGCTTGGAATAGTATTTGTAGCAGCATGGCAATCTATAGCATTTAATACAATCATATATTTATCCGGACTTCAGACAATTGATACAGATGTTTATGAAGCCTGTGATATTGACGGTGCTGGCTCATGGCAAAGATTTAAAAGTATAACCTTCCCCTTAATAGCACCATTCTTTACTATAAACATGGTTTTATGTATGAAAGGATTTTTAATGGTATTTGACCAAGTTGTAGCTATGACAGGAGGAGGGCCAGGAACTGTTACTCAATCAATATCCTATGTCATTTATAATGGAGGATTTAACCAAGGAAGTTTCGCGTATCAATCTGCTAATGCTGTTATTTACTTTATTGTAATTGTAGCAATATCATTATTTCAGCTTAGAGTCCTTGAAAAGAGGGAGGAAAAGGTACTATGAAAAGAAATAAGAACAATTGGATAGTAACTATATTGATGATAGCAGGAGCAGTGATAACTATAATATTTCCACTGTATCTTACAATATTAATAGCTATAAAATCACCACAAGATATGGTGCCAAGTGCTTTATCTTTTCCTAAATCATTTCGTTTTGAAAATTTTACAGATGCTATTGAAATGACAAATTTCTTTTCTGCTTTAAAAAATAGTTTAGTAATAACAATTTCTGTATTAATTCTTACTATACTTTCAAATTCTTTAGTGTCATATGCTATAGCTAGAAATAGAAAGAAAAAGTTTTTTAATGCTCTTTACTATTATTTTTTAAGTGCTATGTTTGTGCCATTTCCAATAATTATGCTGCCTCTTGTAAAGCAGGTAAATATGTTAAACATGGACAATATTATAGGAATAATATGCTTATATGTCGTCTTTGGATTGCCCTTTAATATATTTTTATACTCCGGTTATATTAAATCAATTCCAGTTTCACTTGAAGAAGCAGCAACAATAGATGGAGCATCTACATTTCAAGTATTCTGGAAGATTATTTTTCCTTTATTAAAGCCTATTAATGCTACAGTTGCGATTACAACTTGCTTGTGGACATGGAATGATTTTATGCTTCCACTTGTAATATTAGGTAAGCCAGAGATGGCTACATTGCCTTTAGTTCAATATGTATTTCAATCTCAATTTGCTACAAATTATAATTTAGCTTTTGCATCGTATTTATTAGCGTTATTACCAATATTTATAGTATATATATTTGCACAAAAATGGATAAGAAATGGAATTGTGACAGGAGCAGTTAAGTAATTAAAAAATAAATAATAATGAAAAGGAGAAAAAATCGTGGAGAAAAAGTGGTGGAAGGAAAGTGTAGTTTATCAAATATATCCAAGGAGTTTTTATGATTCTAATGGAGATGGAATTGGAGACTTAAGAGGAATTATAAACAAGTTAGATTATCTAAAAGAGTTAGGAATTGATGTAATATGGCTATCGCCAGTATATAAGTCACCTAATGATGACAATGGGTATGATATAAGTGATTATGAAGATATAATGAATGAATTTGGAACAATGAAAGATATGGAGGAGCTTATTAAAGAAGGTAAAAAGAGAGGAATAAAAATTCTTATGGATTTGGTTGTTAATCATACTTCAGATGAACATAAGTGGTTTATTGAAGCTAAAAAATCAAAGGATAATCCTTACAGGAATTTTTACATATGGAGAGATCCGGTAAAGGGTGATGAACCTAATGATTTAAAGTCGGCATTTAGCGGCAGTGCATGGCAATATGATGAAGCTTCAGGACAATATTATTTACACTTGTTTAGCAAAAAGCAGCCTGATTTAAATTGGGAAAATGCAGAAATGAGGAATAAAATTTACGATATGATGAATTTTTGGATTAATAAAGGTATAGGCGGATTCAGAATGGATGTCATCGAACTTATAGGTAAAATTCCAGATAAAAAGATAAAGGAGAATGGCCCTAAACTGCATAAATACATTAAAGAAATGAATAAGAAAACTTTTGGAGGAAAGAATTTATTAACTGTTGGAGAAACCTGGGGGTGTACTCCAGAAGTCGCTAAACAATATTCTAATCCTAATGAAAGTGAACTTAGCATGGTATTTCAATTTGAACATATTTCATTAGATCAACAGAAGGGTAAAGAAAAATGGGATTTGAAGCCATTGGAATTATTAGATTTAAAGAAAACATTATCTAAATGGCAAGTTGAATTAGAAGGGACAGGATGGAATAGTCTATTTTGGAACAACCATGATGTGCCAAGAGTAGTTTCAAGATGGGGAAATGATAAGGAATATAGAATAGAAAGTGCTAAAATGTTTGCAACATTATTACATGGAATGAAGGGAACTCCATATATATATCAAGGTGAGGAACTTGGTATGACAAATATAAGATTTGAAAATTTAGAGGATTATAGAGATATAGAAACTATAAACATGTACAATGAAAGAAGGAAACGCGATTACAGACATGAGGATATAATGATGTCCATATATATGAAAGGCAGAGATAATGCCCGTACTCCAATGCAATGGGATGATAATGAAAATGCAGGATTTACAAGTGGAGAACCTTGGATGAAAATAAATCCTAATTACAAAGAAATAAATGCTAAATCACAATTAGAAGATGAAAATTCTATATTCAATTATTATAAAAAGCTAATAAAAATTAGAAAATCTAATCCTGCAGTTGTTTATGGAAAATATGAGTTAATTTTAGAAGAAAACAAAGAAATATTTGCATATACACGAACTTTAAAAAATGAAATGCTAGTAGTTATATGTAATTTTAAAGAAACTAAGACAACTTTTATGCTTGAAAAGAAATTTGAATTTAAAGCTAAGGAGCTTTTAATTTCAAATTATTATGCAGATGTAAATGATCCGATAGATAATATAGAGCTTAAACCATATGAAGCTAGAATTTATAAGTTGATATTATGAAAAATAAAATAGTAGAAATTAAGCAAAGAATTTTATAGGAGGTTTTATATCATGAAAAAATGGTGGCATGACAAAGTAGCATATCAGATATATCCAAAAAGTTTTTGCGATTCTAATGGCGATGGAATTGGTGATTTAAGAGGAATTATAAGCAAACTTGATTACTTAAAGGAGCTAGGAATAGATATAATTTGGTTATCTCCAGTATATTGTTCGCCAATGGTAGATCAAGGTTATGATATTTCTGATTATTATAATATTGATCCAAGATTTGGTACAATGGATGATATGGAGGAGTTACTAAAGCAGGCTAAAGCTAGAAATATGCATATATTAATGGATTTAGTTATAAATCATTGCTCAGATAAACATGAATGGTTTAAAAAAGCATTGGAAGATCCAGAAGGAGACTATGCAGAGTATTTCTATATTCGTGAAGGAAAAGGGAATAAACCGCCTTGCAATTGGCGTTCTTATTTTGGAGGAAGTGTATGGGAAAGGATAACTGACACAAATAAATATTATCTTCATTCGTTTGCAAAAGAACAGCCAGATTTAAATTGGGAAAATCCTAAATTAAGAAATGAAATATATAAGATGATAAACTGGTGGCTTGAAAAGGGATTATCTGGTTTTAGAATAGATGCTATTATCAATATAAAAAAGAACTTAAGCTTTCAAGATTTTCCTGCTGATAGTGAGGATGGACTTTGCAGCATAACGAAAATGTTAGAAACTGTAGAAGATGTTGGAGATAGATTAAATGAATTAAAGAGAGAGACCTTTAAGAAATTTGATGCTTTTACTGTAGGAGAAGTATTTAACAGCAAAGAAGAAGAGCTACATGAATTTATAGGAGAAGATGGTTATTTTTCTACCATGTTTGATTTTGAACTTGAGCTTTTAGGAAAAAGTAAAAAAGGCTGGTATGACAATAAAGCTTTTACACCAAATGAAATAAGAGCAGCTATTTTTTATAGCCAAGTAAAAACTATGGATATAGGATTTAAGGCTAATATTATTGAAAATCACGATGAACCACGAGGAGTGAGCAGATACATTGAAGAAAAAGATTTAAATGATACAAGTAAGAAAATGCTTGGAGCAATATCTTTAATGCTGAGAGGAATACCATTTATTTATCAAGGACAAGAACTTGGAATGACAAATAATAAATTTAGATCTATAGAGGAATTCGATGATATTGCAACAATAGATCAATATGATGTAGCTATTGAAAAAGGATATAGTGAGGAAGAAGCACTAAAAATTATAAACACCTTTAGTAGAGATAATGCTAGAACTCCATTTCATTGGGACGATAGTGAAAATGCAGGCTTTACAACAGGAAAGCCTTGGCTTAAGGTTAATAAAAACTATAAAGAAATTAATGCTAAAGTGCAGCTTAAAGATGAAGATTCTATATTTAATTTTTATAAGGAGCTTATAGCTTTAAGAAAATCAGAGGAATTTAAAGATACAATTGTATACGGAAAATTTAAACCTGCATTAAAACATCATGATAATTTATTTGCTTTCTATAGAGAAGGCTCAGGTAAAAAGTTAATGTTACTTGCAAATTATCAACATGAAGAGCAAGAAGTTGAGTTATCTGAAGTATGTAGAAAAGTGTTGCTTAATAATTATAAGGAAATAAGGCAAAAGGATGGAAAGATAATATTAAAGTCATATCAAGTAGTTGTTTTGGAAATAGTATAAATTATTTAAGGTAAATATAGGCAAAATAATAAAATATTGTAATATAATAAGGATAGACTATTTATATATATTGCAATTGGTAATGCACAATAATTACTAATTATGCACTGTAAATTTTTAATTGCAACATATATATTAAGACAGAGTCTGTCCTTAAATTATGCCTTAATGAGCGAGAGCGGAAGATGTCGGATATATTAAATATTTATGTTTTATTGCATAAATTTAAAGCCAAAAAAAGATTAAAAGACATTTTTATTCATTAAGAGACAGAACAAAACGTATAAAAAATAGAATAAAAGAGCATTTTGTTCTTAATAAATCTTTAGTAACATGAAATAGGGAATTTATTTCTTATGAGGAAAATAAATTCTTTAGTAATTAAAATATTATGATATTACAGATATAAGAGAGCTAAAAATTAATGATTGCATGATAATTAAATTTCAATTATGTGAATTTGTGTATAACGACATAAATTGAATTTATGTACATAACCTGATGAAGATTCTTTTGATTTAGTTTCTCTATTAGATGTAGAAAGGAGAAACTAAATGTTTGATAATGAGATCGTTGCACCTGGGGAAAAGTTAAAGAGGATAAGAAAAATACTTCACATAACCCAGGAAGAGTTATCAAAAGATATTTGTTCAAAAAATAACATAAGTTTAATTGAAAATGGGAAACAAAATATATCTATTAATTTAGCAAATGCAGTTTCTAAGAAATTTAATGAAGCTGCAAAAGAAAAAAGAGGAATAGATATTAAATTAATTACTGCAGATTTTTTAATGAAGGATGAGGATGAACAGGCAAACGATATCTTTAACGATGTCATAAATGAATTAAAGAAAACCGAAACAACAGATTTATTTGAACAAAAGTTTATTAAAGCTGAAGATATAATTAAAAAGTATAATGTTATAGACGGTAATAAAATTAAATTGTATAATATGGCTGCTAATTTTTACTATTATAAACACAAATATTCCAGAAGTGACATAATGTGTGATATTGGATTAAAAATATGCATTGATACAAAAAATATTGAAGAGGAAGCTAATTTATATGTATATAAATCCAGAAATAATATATTTAGTGATAAGTACTTTCATGCATTGCAGCAATTAGACTTTGCAGAAGAATTAAACAATAGTATATCTAACGATGAGCTTTCTATAATGATACTTTATCATAAGGCACTGGCATATAAAAAGCTAGGTCAATATGATACGGCTTCAAAATATTTTAAAAAACTAAAGAAATTTGAAATAAAAAATCAAAAGATGCTACTAAAAATAAAAATGGTATATGCTAATTGTTTAAATGAACAACATGAATTTGAAGAAGCTGAAAAAGAGTATTTTGAAATATTGGATATTAATGATAAAGATTTTATAGGATTAGCTTATAGAAATTTAGCAGAACTATATTTTAATAAAAAGAAATATAAAGATGCAGCTAAATATATAAAGGATGCTATGATATATTTAATAGATAATAAAAAAAATTATCTTAATGATGCTCTATATATTGCGGCAAAAACACTTAAATATATTAATGAAGATATTGAAATATATCTCTTACAGGCCTTAGAGATATGTGAAAGAAATGATAGAGAGAATTCAAAATTAATTCAGAACATAATAAATGAATTAATATTGCTTTATATGGAAAGAGAAGATGAAAAAAATATAACCTTAATAGTTGAAAAAGCAAAAGAGTTAAATATAGATTGTAATCTGATATATGCTGAGCTAATAAAGTATTACAGATATCGAAATGATGAAAAAAGCATCTATTTTAATAATAAATTAATTGATAAATTTAAATAAATTTATTAAAAAAATAAAAAAAATAAAAAATAATCGCAAATTTCATTATTGTTCTACATTTTAAAGGCAGAAATTGTAGGTAGAACTTTACTTTTTAAGGAGGTGATTTTATGAAAAAAGTTATGATAGCAGTAATAGCAGCAACAATGCTATTATCTACTACTGCATTTGCTTCAACAAAAACAGCGGATGTAAATAGTACTAATATTAAGCCAATATCTATTGCAAATCAACTTACAAGAATTCATATTCTTACATGTGATCCATATTAATAATATTGATAGAATTAAAAACAAAAAAAATAATCTCAAAAGGTATGAAAAAATCAAGTGAATTTATCCAAGTTCACTTGATTTTTTGTTATTTTACAAATATTAGATACAGCAATATAATTTATTAAGGCATTAAGCATTAAAAACGAATAAGCAAAGATAGTATTAATAAAAATGGAATTCGTTATTATAGAAATGGGGGGAATTAGAATTGAAAAATAATGAAGCTATTTTTGAGCTTAATCAAGTTGTGGAAAGTACTAGGACAGAATTGAATAAGACTATTGAAACATATGGATTGAGTTCTAATGAAGTAGTAATAGCAAGTCAAAATTTAGATACATATATAAACATGATAATAAAAATAGAAGTCTAATTTTGAAATAAATAAAAAGAAAATTGAAAATGATAATATTTACAGGAACGGACGTAAGGCTAATACGTTTAATGGCTAAGTAAGTACATTTAATATATTTATATAAGGTTGTAGTAAGTGTCACAATTCAGTTAAATAAGGTAAGGTGTGTATATATGAAAAAGAGAGATAAGGATAATAATATAAAATAATTGGTTCAAGGTTACGAAACGATATCATTTCATTGAGTTTTGTATGATGAACGAAGTGAAAGGAATTGATATAAATATGAAGAATATATTAGCAATAATTATATATAAAATGTTAGTTAAATATTGTGAAAGTCATGAAGATAGTTGTGAAAACTGCATTTTTAAGAATACTAAATCTGAATGTATGTGTATAGCAAATATACCTATAGAATGGAGTAAGCCAAAAATAAAATAATGTAATTAATTTAAAAATAAAATCTTTGAATTTTGCTAGGTTAAAAAAGAATAAGAAACAATATATTAATGTTGATTTTTAGTGTATAATAATTTAAATAACGAATAATGAATAATGAATAAATTGGAATTGCGAGTTTAAGCAATTCCTTTTTGCATATCAAGTATTATTAAGTATATGAAGAAATAAAATTTAAATTTTTGAAGAATTTTTTATAAAATATGGGTATAGAAAGGATTTATTTTAATAATGGTAACGACAAATAATTATTTAATGTCAATGAATAATGAAAAAGCACTTAAAGAGGAAATGGAAAAATTATCACAGCTAATTGGTATTTATGCTCCTCATGATGGCGGCTTTAGTTTGAATATACCAGGAATATATGTTGGACGAGATTCTAAAATTGATGTAGATATTATGAAAAATTTCTACATGCCTTCTATTGGAATTATTGCGCAAGGTGCAAAAACAATTATGGCAGGGAAGGAGATTTATCAGTGCGATTATACACATATGCATTTCATACCAATTGCTTTGCCAGTATCTCTTCGAACTACAGACGCCAGTTCTTCTAAACCATTCCTTGGTATAAGGATGGAGTTGGATGCTAAGAGAATTGCAGAATTAGTAATGAAAGTATATCCTCAAGGATTACCTTCTGTTCACAAGTGGAGTTCAAGTTATGTAACTCAAACAGATGTAAATATTGTAAATGCAATGAGGAGAATGCTTGAATGCCTGCAAAAGGCTGATGATGCAGAGCTTATTGCACCACTAATAATAGATGAGATTTTGATACGGCTTTTGAAGAGTCCTATTGGTGTTCATATTGCTGAAATAGGGCTAAGGGATTCGGATATACAGCAGGTTATAAAGTCAATTAATTGGCTGCGGGAGAACTTTGCACAAACAATGAAGGTTTCGGACTTAGCAGAGCTAGTACATATGAGTATATCTTCTTTTCATGAACACTTTAAAGCAGTAACGTCCATGAGTCCGCTTCAATATCAAAAAGTATTGCGTCTTCATGAAGCAAGGCATCTTATGTTATCAAAAAATATAAATGCAGCAACTGCCAGCCAGTTGGTAGGGTATTTAAGTGATTCTCAATTTAATCGGGATTATAGCAGTTACTTTGGAGATCCTCCTAAGAGAGATATTGCAAAGCTGCGTCAATTGGCACAATAATAGAAATAGCCAAAGAGAGATACAGATATCAGCAATGAAGAGTGAAATTTTAATATTGGAGAATTAAGCAAGAATTAAAAATGAATAGGCAATTTTTATAAAAAACTTAGGGTATACTAAACTTATAGTTAACTGAAAAGATGGTATTATTTAAGTACCTTCAAATTCTATGTAAACTAGTATTTCTTATGGTTTAAGGAGGAGTTTAATATGCGTATTTTTGTTACAGGATCAACTGGATATATAGGTTCTGCAGTTGTGCAAGAATTAATTAATGCTGGACATAAAGTCATTGGCCTTACCCGTTCAGACAATGGTGCTGCGATGCTTGAAAAAATCGGAGCTGAAGCACATTTAGGTTCACTTGAAGACCTTGAATGTCTTCGCAAAGGTGCTTTAATTGCAGATGGTGTTATTCATTTGGCATTTAGACATGATTTTTCAGATTTTGCTGGTTCACTTACCATTGATTTAAAAGTAATAGAGACAATAGGAGAGGTACTTGAAGGTAGTGGAAAACCATTTTTAACTACTGCTCATGCTAATGGAGCAGCTTCTGATAATGCAACCTTGAATTTTGCAAATAAGGGAGTTAGAGCATCTGTTGTAAGTCTCTCACCATCAGTTCATGGTGAAGGTGATAAGCATGCCTTTATACCTAGACTAATCGATATTGCTAGGACAAAGGGTGTCTCTGCCTACGTGGGAGATGGATCGAATCGTTGGCCGGCTATACATAGACTTGATGCAGCTAAACTTTATAGACTTGCATTAGAAAAAGCACCCGCAGGTTCAACTCTTATTGGACGGGCTGAAGAAGGAATACCATTTCACGATATCGCAGAGGCCATAGGTAAAAAATTAAGCTTGCCGATAGTTAGCATTTCGCGTGAAGAGGCAGAGGCACATTTTGGTTTTCTCGGGATTTTAGCTTCTCTCGATATTCCAAGCGCAATGCCAGCTAACAGTGCACAAACAAGGGAACTTTTAGGATGGAAACCTGAACACTTAGGCTTAATTGAGGATATAGAACAAGGGCATTATTTTAACAAATGATTTGAAAATTAAAGCTAGACAGAAAAGAGTAAAAATTATTATAGAATTTTAATTCATGAAAATAAAAAAGGAGTAACCATAAATTGGTTACTCCTTTTATTCATAAAATCATTAGTCATGCATAAAATTCCACCCTTTGTTATTTAGATTTAAAATAGACCTTTGTTCATAATATAGTATTACCAAATATGTTGTGACTTATAACAGGAATTTATTTAGGCACTATCAAATAAATAACAAGTCCACTTGCAAGGATATTTTGGACTCGTTATTTATTTTCATGTGCCTTATTTTCAGATCTTGGATTCTCCCAATTTAATGAATAAACTAATAACATTTTAGGATTATCAACTATCACTTCAATTTCGCTATTATCTGGGAAACTATAGTTTTTGGTTTCTAATGCTAAGCGGCTGTCTGTAGAAGGAAACTTTTCGTAAATCACAGAAGAGGTTCTATATTCTTTATTGATTTTAAGTGTTAATGTAAGTTTTTTTGTAGGTTCAACTATTGTTGTTGAAAAAGAAGGGGTGGCTTTCATTTCTTTATCATTTAATTTAAAAATAAGGGTTAGATCAATGATTTCACCTTTTTTAAACTTTTTGCCAAAATAGACTTCAAATTGTTGATAGGAATCCCTTCTCGTTGTTAAAAAAATTTTATGATTTGAATCTGAGCTGGTGATAATAGGAGTATTATCACCAGTCCAATTATATTTATCATGAAATCTATCAGTACCTTTACGTAAGATGATTTTATATTTCTTTGTATAAGTTATGTCCTCAGGATTATTATATTCGTATGTGAGCTTTTTTTCTAGAAAAATATAATCAAAATCCGTATCTAAATAAAAATTATGAATAGGGCTGAACTTTTTATATATTACTAAAGCTAGCAAAATAACTATAGCAGCAGAAGTAATGGTTATTATGACTGCATAAGGTATCAAATATTTGTTATTAAGAGAAATTGAATGGGTTGCCAGACCAGATAGTCCACCAAGTACAAAGAAGAATAAATAGTTAATTAAATCATATATTCCTTTGCTAAGAGCACTTTCTAATGCTCTTTTTATGCTTTCTAACATTTGATAACCTCCATAAATACATAGCTTTTGTAAATTTTATTAGCGAAGATTTTCAAATATGCCAAAATACTGTATTACACTGCTCAAAAACTTTATTTTTATAACTAAATTTATTTTATTTGGCCTTACCTGATACCCTTCTGTCTTAAAAGATGAATTATTTAATATTGTAAGGGAAACATAAGTTTAGAATCGGGTCTATTAGCAAAATTTGCTGACGCAGTATGACACAAAATAGGCAAGCATACTGGTCTGTTATTTTTTTGATTGTGCCTTAAGAAGGGAAGTATACAAAAGTTTATGAGTACAGTATTTAAAATCTATAAAAGAGATATAAAAAAGATAATAACGAATATTCCTCTTATGTGTATAATAGCTGGGCTTCTATTGGTACCTGCATTATATGCATGGATTAACATAATAGCTTCCTGGGATCCTTATGGAAATACTAAAGGTTTGTTAGTGGCGGTAGTAAATAATGATAAAGGCGCTGAATTTAAAGGAATGGAAATTAATATTGGTGCGGAAGTAATTGATAAACTAAAGGATAATGAAAGCATTGGCTGGACTTTTGTTGATCAAAATGAGGCAGAAAGTGGAGTGAAATATGGCAGGTACTATGCAAGTATAACAATCCCTGAAGATTTTTCAAACGATCTTCTCTCTTTGGCAGTAAGTGGAGAGCCTAATAAGGCTGATTTAATTTATTCAGTCAACGAAAAAATCAATGCTATAGCTCCTAAGATCACAAAAAGTGGACTAACCACTTTGCAAAGCGAAATAACCAGTTCTGTTACTGAAGAAGTAAGCGGTGCAGTGCTTAATTATATGAGTGCGTACGGTATTGTACTAGAACAGCTTAAGCCAGAGCTAAAAGAGTTTATGAATATATTAAGTGATATAGATAGTAATCTTCCTCAAATTGGTGAAAATATAGATAATGCCTATAATGGAGCTGTAGATATGAATAAGTTCATAAAAAATCTCCAGGAGAATATACCTAACATAACTAATTCACTTAATGACGCGCAAAATGTAATCAAATCTAGCAATGATTTTTTTAGTAAGTTTAATAACACAATAAAAAGCATATCTCCATACATAAAAACGGATTTAGCTGAAGTAAAGGCTAATGGAGAAGCGGCTAAAAATAATCTTAACAGGATTAATAATTCTATAGATACAGCGGTTAAAGGTCAGCAGGATGATTTAAAATCTGTAAATGATAATATAAATAGTGCAATAACTCTTATTAATAATGATATAAATGTACTTAGGTCTGTAAATAATATTTTACATAGTGATATATTGTCTAATTTTATAAGCAAAATAGAAAATATTAGAGATCAACTAGTTCAAAATAAATTAAGTTTAGATGCTTTGGAAGCTGTACTAAGTAATGGGAATAAGCTTTCTTCTGATGCAGTAAATTCTTTAATACAAAATATAGATAAAACCTCACAGCTTATAGATGACTCAATAAGTAATTTTGACAATGTTATTTCCCCAGAAATAAATAGCTTGATAGATAATACTACGGTTATGGCTAATAATTCATTAACGCTTTTGGAAAATGCAAAAAATAATATTCCTCTCATAAATAATTTATTAAAGGATGCTGATATTGGTACGGACCTTGGAGGAGCAGAAATTAAAAATATTAAAGATAAATTTCCAAAGGCAGAGGATATAATTCACAGCAATGTTGAAAGGTTTAAAAATTTGGACGACGATCAAAAATTTAATGAACTTGCAAGCCTTCTACAAAAAAATCCTGAGAATGTAAGTGATTTTTTAGCAAATCCAATAGAGCTTGTGCAAAACAGAATATTTCCTATACCCAATTATGGGTCTGCTATGACTCCATTTTATAGCACTCTTGCAATTTGGGTTGGCGGCTTTACATTGCTTTCTATATTATCTACACATGTAGAGAACTTAAAAGGCGTTAAGAAATTAGGAACAACTAAAAAATTTTTTGGCAGATATTTAACTATTGCTACTCTTTCATTACTTCAAACTTTTATTATTGTTTTAGGAAATCTTATTTTCATTAAAACTTATGCTGTAAGTCCAATAATATTTTCAATATTTTCTCTGTATGTAGGCTTGGTATTTAGTATGATAATCTATACTTTGGTTTCTGTATTTGGAAACGTTGGTAAAGCCTTAGCACTTATTATAATGGTACTTCAAGTTTCTGCCTCAGGAGGAACCTTTCCAATACAGCTTACACCTAAATTTTTTCAAAATATAAGTCCAATGCTGCCTTTTACGTATGCTATAGGAGGCATGAGAGAGGCAGAAGGAGGAATTGTTTGGAGTTCTTTATATTATGATACAGGAATTTTAGCTATATATTTTTTCATATCCATAATAATCGCTGTATTTCTAAAGGAAAAGGTAAATAAAAAATCAGAAAAGTTCATTAGTAAGATGAAGGAAAGCGGATTGGTTGGAGAGTAAAAATAAATCTCAGTAAAAAAGCAACAGTTTAGGTCTAAAAGCCTAAATAATAATTAAACAGCCTTTTTCTAAACAATATGATCTACTTAAAAAGGAGTAGATGTGGTATAAAAAATAATCAAATGATAATATTGAAATGTAAATTTTGCAATAGTAAAATGTAGTTAATGAAAAATAATATGCAAAGAGGTATGTGTAATAATGAATTTAATTGATTACATATGCCTTTATTTTTTATCATATTTATAAATTTGTGATTAGAAAATAAAGGGGGATATAAAAGGTGCAAAGTTTAGAAACAAATGACTGGATGGTTATTAATAATATAGTATACCAAATTAATTCTATTGAGGATTCAATGACCATGAGAAAAAATTTCCTTACTCAGATGGCTCTTATTCTAGATTTTGATAGTGCTGATTTTTATATTGCATCAGAGTTAAATAGCCACATCCTAACTAATCCGGTTTTTTACAATTATAAACCCCAAAGTGATGAGAACTACATGGATAAATATGATAGTGTAGATTATAGCAGGGGATTGATGTTTGGAGGAAAAAGCAAAGTATATAGAGAAAGTGATATTATTTCAGAAGAAAAAAGAGTGAAGACAGAATATTATAAAATATATTTTGCACCTAATAATTGGCATGATACTTTAAACATGATATTGGCATATAAGAATCAGTTTATAGGAGTAGTATGTTTTTTTAGATTAAAGGGGAGAGAGGATTATACATATGAAGATTCTTTTATTTTAGATATTATAAAGGAACATATGGCATTTAGATTATATCAAGACTTAAATAAAAGTTCATTGAACAATGATAAAATAACTCTTTCACAATGTGTAATAAACTATAATTTAACAAAGAGAGAGGAGGCTGTCTTAAAGGAACTTATGAATGGTACAGGAAATAATGATATTAGTGATAAATTATGCATTACCAGTAACACTTTAAAAAAGCATATACTTAATATTTATCGAAAATTAAATATAAAAAACAGAATTCAGCTATTTAAAATGGTTAAGGAGAAAGAATAACATACTACTTTATAAGTATATATATATCAAAAAGTATAATTAAAATGGTGTTTTTGGACAATTGTTATAAAAACATTTTGATAGTATATTATTCACAAGAAGTAATTAATTAATTAATTAATTGATTACAACAATTTTTCACATAATTTAATAACTTGGGGGTGATTTTATGAAGGAAATAGTGCTAATCATAAGACCTGAAAAGCTAGAGATCGTTAAAAGTATTTTAGATGAGTATCATTGTGGTGGAATGACGATTTCAACTGCCATGGGATGTGGAACTCAAAGAGGATCTTTAGATGGAGTTAATCAAATTAAAGGTTTAAAGACTAATATAAATCTATTACCTAAAATTAAGGTTGAGGCAGTAGTAGAAGATAATATATTAGAAGATATTTTCTTAGCAGTAATAAACAAGGTTGGCACCGGTAACGTTGGAGATGGAAAGATTTTTGTTAGAAACATAGAACAAGCTGTTCGGATAAGAACTGGTGAAAGAGGAGTCAAAGCTTTATAATTATATATTTTTAAATGCAAGGGTGCATAAAGATACAAATATCTTTATGCATTTTTTTATTCTTTAGGGATTTATAATAAATTTTAATTTGTGGATAACTATTATAAAAGGCCATTTTACTATGGTTAAATGGTTCAAAAAGAATAAAAAAATAATCATATTCGCCTGCCAGATTTTCCTCACATGCGTTCGGAAAGGCAGATGCGTAAAAAAAATCTCCGGCTCCACAGTCGCCTGCGATTTTTTTGTTTAAAATTAATGTTTAAGCACGTGAAAATATAATTGACTAATAGCAAGAAGGCACAAGGCACAATCAAAAAAATAACAGACCAGTATGCTTGCCTATTTTGTGTCATACTGCGTCAGCAAATTTTACTAATAGACCCGCTATGAGCAGAATTTACTTCCTTGCCTGACGCAAAATATGCGTCGCATCTTTGGTCTATTATTTTCTTTCATGTGCCTAATAAGCAATATTTATTTAAGGAGTGAAGTTTTATGATTAAAGGAAGCTTAAAAAAGTTTATGGCAATTATGATGGTTGGGACTATAGCAGCAACAATTTTGGCAGGATGTGGTTCAAACAACCCAAATTCTTCTGACAGCAGCAATTCTGGTGAGAAAAGTGGAAGTAAAGAATTAAACGTTATTACTTGGTCAGAATATATACCAGACGAGGTAGTAAAAGGATTTGAAGATAAATATGGAGTTACAGTTAATTTAACTACATATTCTGATCCAGATGAAATGCTTGCCAAAATGAATTCAGGAGCAAAAGGAACGTATGATATGATTATTGGACCTGCACAAGATATTAAAACCTTAAAAGATCAAGATTTAATCCAGAAATTAGATACTAGTAAAATAGATAATTTTAAAAATCTTGATGAACAATATTTGCATGAAGCTAATGATCCTAAAAATGAATATAGCCTTCCGTACTTAGGGACAAGCATTTTGATTGCAGTTAATACAGATAAAATTAAAGATAATATAACCTCATATAAAGATTTGTTAGATTCTAAATATAAAGATTCAATGGTTGTTGTTGAAGATGCAAGACCAATTGTTGGTATCGCATTAATGGAAAATGGCTATAAAATAAATGATACAAGTAATGAAGGCTTAAAGAAAGCAGAAGATTATTTAACACAGTTAAAGCCAAATATTCATGCTTTTAATGGAGATAGTCCAAAAACCTTATTATTAAATGGTGAATGCTCTCTAGGTCTTGTATATGGTGGTGAATGTGCATTAGCAGCAGAACAAAATCCAGCAATTAAAGTAGTATATCCATCAGAAGGCATATATTTCACTTTTGATATGATGATGAAAACAAATGGAGCTAAAAATCCTGAGAATGTAGATTTATTCATGAATTATATTTTAGATCCACAGGTAAGTGCAACTATTTCTAAAAACTTCCCATATGTAAATCCAAATAAAGCAGCTAAGGATGTATTAGGCGATGAATATAAGAATAATATAATGGAAAATATTCCTGAAGCAGAATTAAAGAAGAGCCAAGGTTTAGTTGATATAGGAGATAATGTATCAAAAATAGTTGATATCTGGACTAAATTTAAAGGTTAGATATATTTAATAAAATAACAAGTAATTAGAATGTGATTATAAAAAATAGTTATTGAAGTTCTGACTTGTTATTTTTACTAATAAAAATTTAAAAACTGTGGAGGGGATGAAATGTCTGAGGTTATCGTAAAAATAGATAATATAAATAAAAAATATGGAGATAATTATGTAGTTAAAGATTTAGCTATTGATATAAAGAAAGGTGAATTCTTAACTATGCTTGGACCTTCAGGTTGTGGTAAAACTACTACTTTAAGAATGATAGCTGGTTTTGAAACACCTACAAGCGGAAATATTTATATAGAAGGTGAGGAAATTCAAAATACAGAGGCCTATGATCGTGAAGTAAATACAGTGTTTCAAAACTATGCATTATTTCCTCATATGACTATTTATGATAACTTAGCGTTTGGGTTATCCATAAAGAAGGTAAACAAGAAAGAAATAAAAGAACGTGTTATAGAAATGCTTGAATTAGTACAATTGGTTGGTTTTGAAAATAGAAAGCCTGATCAATTATCAGGTGGGCAAAAGCAAAGGGTTGCCATAGGAAGAGCTCTTATAAACAGACCTAAGGTTTTGCTATTAGATGAACCTTTAGGAGCTTTAGATTTAAAACTAAGAAAGCAGATGCAGTTTGAATTAAAGAGGCTTCAAAGAAAATTAGGAATTACCTTTATTTATGTAACACATGATCAGGAAGAAGCACTTACTATGAGCGATAGAATTGCAATTATGAGTAGTGGAAATCTTGAACAGATAGGAACTCCAAAAGAAATATATGAAAAACCAAAATCTAAATTTGTAGCAGACTTTATTGGAGAATCAAACTTATTTTATGGAGTTGCAAAAAAGAAAGAAGATAATGTATTGGAGGTAAAGGTAGAAAGCGGTAATGTAAGTACTCTAGGTTCACAAATAAATGATAATGAGATAATTTATGTGTTAGTAAGACCAGAAAATATTAAATTATCTAAAGCACCAATTGATGGGTTTACTCTTGTTGGAAAGGTGAAAGAACATGTTTATATTGGGAATGTAAATAAGACAATCATTTTGCTTCCTACAGGAATGGAAGTGAAGATGAACACAAATCCCAAAATAGAGCTGATGTCAGTAGATTCAGAGGTATATATTTATTGGGAAAAAGAAGATGCAGTTGTAATCAAGTCTCCAAGTCAGGAAATTTTTAGTGTTATAGATAATCCTGTATTTACAGCAGAGAATCAATTAAAGTAAGGGGGTAGTTAGATGAATCATAAAAAGAAGATAAATTTACCGCTTGTTACTACAGTAGGACCAGTTTCAGCATGGATGATTTTACTTGTAGCTATCCCATTTATTTATGTTTTTGTTATGAGTTTCATGCTTAAAGATCCAAATGGTGGAGTTAAAATTGGATTTACATTAGATAATTTTAAACAGGTCTTTGATCCGCTTTATTTAAAGGTATTTGGAGAATCTCTTTTGATTTCAATTTTTACAACTATAATATGCATATTGGTTGCTTATCCATTTACTTATTTTATAGCTCAAAAGACAACTATAAAAAAGACTGTATTCATGGCAATGGTAATAGTACCGTTTTTAGTAAGTTCTTTAATAAGGCTTTTTGGATGGATTAATATACTTCGTAAAGATGGTATTCTCAATTCACTGCTATTAAAATTAGGATTAATTCATCAGCCTCTTGAATTAGTATACAATACTACAGGAGTTATGATTGGTCTAGTGTACATGCTATTGCCATTTATGATTTTGCCTTTATATAGTTCAATTGAAAAACTAGATAAGTCTTTGTTAGAAGCTTGCAGTGACCTAGGAGCTAAGCCAGCAGCAGCATTTTGCAGGGTAACATTGCCACTTACAATGCCTGGAATATTTGCAGGAAGCATCTTAGTTTTTATTCCATCTCTAGGATATTTCTTTGTTACAGATATACTTGGAGGCAGTAAGACTCAGGTAATTGGAAACATTATTAGAAATCAATTTATAACTGCAAGAAACTGGCCTCTAGGTTCTGCTATTTCAATCTTTTTAATAATAATTACATTGATTCTCGTATGGCTGTATCAAAAATCAGGTGGTAGTATGGATGATTTAGGAGGGATGTAAAATGGTAAAAGCAAAGAAGAAAAGAATATCTGGAGTATTAAAAAACGTATATATTGGTCTTGTTTTTTTATTTTTATATCTTCCTATTTTCTATGTAATAGTTTTTTCATTTAATACCTCAAAGTTGAATATTGTTTTCGAAAATTTCACCCTTCAATGGTATGGAAGTTTCTTTAAAAATAGAGCTTTAATGGATTCACTTGCAAACACGTTAATTATTGGAGCTGCAAGTACAGCTGTATCAACTGTCATAGGAACTATTGGTGCTATTGGATTAAATAAATATAGATTTAAAGGAAGAGGAATAATAGATAAGTTATTATATATTCCTATAGTAATACCAGAGGTCGTTTTGGGAATTGCATTACTTTCTATATATTCTGCATTAAGTATTCCTTTAGGACTTGTAAGTTTAATCTTATCTCATATTACTTTTAGCATACCTTTTGTAGTAATAACAGTTAGAGCAAGACTTGCTGGATTTGATAAGTTTTTAGAAGAAGCAGCCATGGATTTAGGAGCAAATCGTATCGTTACTTTTTGGAAAGTTACTCTTCCACTCATAATGCCAGGAGTTTTATCAGGGGCAATGTTAGCTTTTTCATTATCTATTGATGATGTTGTAATCAGCTTTTTCACAACAGGACCAGGAAGTATGACTCTTCCACTTAAGATTTTTTCAATGGTAAAGACAGGAGTAACGCCAGAAGTAAATGCTTTGTCTACGGTAATAATGGTTATTACTATCGCAATTATTGCTGTGAATACTGCATTTCAAGTTAAAAAACTAAAAGCTAAAGGGTAAACAGTTAACTAAATAAAATGGAGGTTAATATGAAATATGATTTTGTTATAAATAACGGTACCATAATAGATCCAAAACGTAGAAAAAGTACTGTAGCCAATCTTGGAATTTTAAATGGAAAAATAAGTGCTATAACAAGAGAAAGTATAGAGGGTACCTCTGAATTAGATGTTACAGGAAAAATTGTATGTCCAGGAATTATAGACATTCATGCTCATGTTGAAGGAAATTTAGAATGTGCAAAAGTCATGGCAGCAATGGGAGTTACTACAGTTTATAATGGTAACTGCGGAATGTCTCCAAAAGATATCAAGGAGTTTTATGATAAATATAAGTATTTTCTAATTAATCAAGTGGAACAAATTGGACATACGACTTTAAGAGAGCAGGCTGGGGTTAATGACAGATATAGACCATCAACTAAGGAAGAAATAAAAATAATGAAAGCTAATCTTGAAGAAGCATTTAATTTTGGTGTTAGCGGGTTATCTTTTGGACTTGAATATGTACCAGGAAGTTCTGAAACGGAAGTTTTAGAATTAGCAAAAATAGCAGCAAAGTATGGTAAACTCATATCAATTCATACAAGGTCAGATTGTTATGGAGGCCTTATAACCTTGAGAGAAGCTATTGATATAGCAAGAAAGACTGGAGCAGCTATAAATATTTCACACTTAGTCTATCAATTTGGAATGGGAATGGCAGCTGAAGCTTTGCATATGATTGATGAGGCCTTGAAGGAAGGACTAGACATATCAGTTGACAGTGGTTTATATAGTGGATTTGCAACATCTATTGGAAGTGCAGTTTTTGATGAAGGGTGTATAGAAAAATGGGGCTGTGACTATAGCAGTTTAATTGCAGGAACAGGAAAATACAGAGGACAAAGATTATCAAAAGAAATATATGAGGAACTTAGATATAATTATCCAGAAGATACTGTAATAGGTATGGTAGGAAAAGAACGTGAGGTCTTTGAAATTCTAGATAAGCCATACATGATGGTTTCTACAGATGCGGGCACAATGTATGATAATGGAATTCCAGGCCATCCTCAAGATGCCGGAACCTTTCCAAGATTCTTTAGGACTATGGTAAAAGAACAGGACAAGCTTATGCTTATAGAAGCAATTAATAGATGTACTTATATGCCTGCTAAACGCCTAGGATTAGAGAATAAAGGAATTATTGATGCCGGAGCTGATGCAGATATTTTAGTATTTGACCCTGACTTAATAGAAGATAAAGCTATGTATCCTTGTTTTGGGCCTACAGATTTAAGACCAGAAGGTATTGAATATGTGTTTATAAATGGAGTTATGACGGTAAAGGGAAAAGAAGTTTTAGCTGTAAATGCAGGAAATGTTATTAAAGATAAATGTGAATTTTGGAAATGGGATTAAGAATTAAAATAATAAAAAGTATATATATACGAGTTTGGCAAAGTGCTGAAGGTTGATTATAAATTTAAGTGAAATTAATTGGGAGGTTAAAATATTATGGAAATTAGAAAGATGTATATAAATGGTGAATGGGTGGAGGCAATTTCAAAAAAGACAAGAGATGTTATAAATCCAGCAAATGGACAAGTAATTGCTAAAACAACAGAAGGCGGAATTGAAGATACTAAAGCAGCTATTGCAGCTGCTAAAGAATCTTTTTATGGAAAAGGAGAATGGAGAAGAATGAATGCACAGGCTCGTGCAGATATTCTTTTGCAAATTGCAGATAAAATAGCAGAAAAAAGAGATAGATTTGCAATGCTTGATACTATAGATAATGGAAAACCACTTCGTGAAGCAGAAGGCGATATTGATGATGGAATTCACTGCTTTAGATATTATGCAGGGTTAATAACAAAACCATATGGAGGAGTTTATGATGTAAATGATGGCTTTGGGCAGATGCATTCATATACAGTTCATGAACCAGTAGGTGTATGTGGACAAATAACACCTTGGAATTATCCATTTTTAATGGCAGTTTGGAAATTAGCACCAGCAATTGCAGCAGGCAATAGTGTCGTATTTAAGCCAAGTTCAAACACTCCTTTATCAACTATTGAATTATTTGAAATATTTGATGAAGTTGGACTTCCAAAAGGCTGCGTCAATTTAGTCTTAGGGTCAGGTGGAACTGTAGGGCAGGAAATAGCGGAGAGTAATGATGTAGATATGATTACTTTTACAGGCAGTACAGAAGTTGGCCAGAGTATTGCTAAAGCGGCTACTAGGAATCTTAAGAAAGTAGGGTTAGAACTTGGAGGAAAATCACCAAATGTTATTTTTGCAGATGCAGATTTTGAAGGTGCTGTAGAATGGGCTATGATTGGGATTTTCTTTAATCAAGGTGAAGTATGCTCAGCAGGCTCACGCATAATTATTGAAGAGTCCATAAAAGATAAATTCGTAGCACGTCTTGCGGAAAGAGCAAATGCAATCACTATAGGTAATCCAGTAAATAATCCTGATATGGGACCACTAGTTTCAAAAGAGCATATGGAAACAGTATTAAAATATATTGAAATAGGCAGAGAAGAAGGCGCAACTTTAGTTTGTGGCGGTGAGAGATATACTGAAGGCGAATGTGCGGAAGGATATTATATTAGACCAACTATCTTTGATAACTGCACTTCAGATATGACCATTGTAAAAGAAGAAGTTTTCGGACCAGTAGTAACTATTCAAACTTTTAAGACAGAAGAAGAAGCTATAGCTATAGCAAATGACACAATATATGGATTGGCAGGAGCAGTATTTACTTGTGATGGGACAAGAGCATTAAGGGTAATAAAAGAAATTCGTGCAGGAATCACATGGATAAACTGCTACAATCCAACTTTTAATGAAGCGCCTTGGGGAGGATATAAGATGAGTGGATACGGAAGAGAATTAGGTATCCACGGATTAGAAGAATATCAAGAAATAAAACAAATAAATATCAATTTAACACCAGGCCCAATAGGCTGGTATGAACACTAAAAGATTTATATTACTTTTAATAATCATAAAATAGATTATTAAGACAGCAGAATATGATGAGATTTTAATAAAAATACTCATTATATTCTGCTGTCTTAATATTTTATAATCTAATAACATTATTCATGATTTATCTCTAAATTTTAATAAATTCCATTTAGTTGATACATTGAATTTTTTATATAGATTCTGAATATGTTTTTTTAAAGTATAGCCACTTATAAATAGTTTTTCAGCAATTTCATCATTATTCATATCTTCAAAAATAAGCTGTAATATCTCGGATTCGCGATTGGTTAAATTATATTTGGAAGCAAGAGCAGCTATTGAATAAGATGTGCTGGAAGAACTTTTGGAATTCTTTGTATAGTGCTTGTAAAAACTAAGATTTAAATGATCACTAAAAGCTTTTACCAGAAATATCTCATCGGACGTAAAATCCCCTTCTTCTTTAGTACGATAAATTGTAACCACACCCAGAAAAACATCATTATATACTAGATTTAATTGTAAAGAATAATGAAGCCCAAAAGGTTCATAACATTTTTTATATAGTGTTGTTTTTATTCTCTCACTTTCAGGCATTAAGTCACTTTCACGAATGAGAAGAGATTGTCCACTTAACATAATCCATCGAGTATAATCTTCATCTTCATTTAAAAGATAATTTTTTTCGGTATCTGAGTAAACTTCAGGCACACAAATTGGATCGCAAAGTAAGTTTTTTGAATTAGTATGATCAGCCATTAAGATGCTGGAGGCAGTGCTTGGAACCAACATTTTAAGCAAATTTAAAAACGTGATTTTCATAGTATCAAAATCAGAAATACTATATATCTGATATATTATGTTATTTATTAAGAGAAATTCATTGTTCTGCATAAAAATACCTCTCTGTACTGATATAATTTTTAAGCAAAGTGTTAAACGATGTCATATAAAAATAAAACAAATATATGACACGTATTTTGGAAAGTAAAGAATAAAAACAGTTTATCACAATTAAATATGCTTGTATATATAGTGGCTATACTAAATGTGAGTATCAACAGATATTAAGTAAGAAAAAATCTACTTATAAAGTAGTATAAATACTTTTAAAATAATACAATAACCATACTGTAGTGGAATTGTAATCAGGGATTAGTTTATTTTATAATAATATCAATAAAAGAAATATATGAATACAACGGCGTATTAATGATTTGAAAATCAATATAATACGCCATTTTAATTTTAGAAAGGAAGTACTGATTATGGCACAAAAAGAACAGGTTATTGAGGATTTAAAAAAAGTAATAGGATATATCAAAAGTGATGAACTGACAAATGAGGAAAAAGAAAAAATAACAAAAGATACAGTAAATTATTTTGATAATTATGTGAGTCCAGGCTGGTTAAAATATAGAAAATCAGTATCAACAAACGCGGCAGTTGTAGAATGGACTGATAAGGGAGCATATTGTACAGGCTTATACGGAGAAGAATTTATAGATTGCCTAGGCGGTTTTGGAATTTATACATGTGGACATAGAAATGATGAGATACTTGATGTTGTAAAGGCACAGCTCGATCATCAAGCTTTACATTCACAAGAATTATTAGATCCTTTAAGAGGATATCTTGCAAAAGCAGTTGCAGATATTACTCCTGGAGATTTAGAATACTGTTTCTTTACAAATGGAGGTGCAGAAGCAGTAGAAATGTCATTAAAGCTTGCAAGAATTGCTACTGGCGGAAGATGGTATATTTCAACTGTTGGAGCTTTTCATGGTAAGTCAATGGGAGCTATCTCAATGGGAGGAAAAAGTACTTACAGAATACCGTATTCACCAATGGTACAGCAAGTACAGCATGTTGAATATGGCAATGCAGATGATATGAGAAAAGCTATAAAAAATCTCGTGGCTGTTGGAGAAAAAGTTGCAGCAGTTATAGTAGAACCTATACAAGGTGAAGCAGGAATTATTATTCCGCCAGAAGGATATCTAAAGGAAGTTAGAGAAATATGTGATGAATATGATGTAGCATTGATTTTTGATGAAATCCAAACTGGTATGGGTAGAACAGGAACTATGTGGAGATGTGAAGCAGAAGGTGTAGTTCCAGATATAATGACTTTTGGTAAGGCTTTTGGTGGAGGAATAATGCCAATAACAGGTATTATATGTAAGCCTAAAATGTGGGTACAAGAATTGATAGATAATCCATGGTTGTTAGGATCACCAACATTTGGAGGAAATCCAGTCTGCTGCTCAGCAGCACTTGCAACAATAAAATACATGCTGGAAAATGAGGTGCCTGGACAATGTAAAGAAAAAGGAGAATATCTCAAAGCAGGATTAGAAAAATTATGGGGAAAATATCCTGAAGTAATTGATGAGGTAAGAGGAACAGGATTAATGCTTGCAGTAGAATTTTGTGAAAGTGAAGTTGGATATTCTGTTGCTAAAGGAATGTTCAAAAGAGGAGTCATGACAGCCGGAACTCTAGTAAACGCTAAATGCATTCGTTTTGAACCCGCAGCAGTAATTTCCAAGGAAGATATGGATAAGGTAATTGAAAGAATGAGCGCAGCTTTAGAAGATACAAAAAAGGAATTTAATTTGTAAAATATGAAGTATAATGAAGATAGAATGTTTAGTGATAACTGTTCTATCTTTTTTATATTTAGGAGATTTATTCACTAAAGTTGAAGTTGTGGTTATGTCTATAATGGCAGTTTGAAGCATGAATTTAATAATATTAAGAGGTGGAATAATTATGTTATTTGGATTATTTAATAATAAAAAAGATAATAATAAAAGTCATAATATGAAGCAGTATGCAGTAGATATATCAACCAATTTTAATGATGAAGACAGAGAATATTTAAAGCCAATTTATACAATTAAGTATTATTCTAAATTAAATAATTCAGTTGTTAAAGAAGTGATTTTTTCTAGAAATATAGAAAATGGAGAAATTACTTTAGAAGAAGCGTTTTTAACGTTAGAGGAAATAATAAAACAGAGTATAGAAAATAAATTGTTAATTAATACAATGATTAATGAAAAATATGTATTGACCAATGAGGAAGAAATTACAATTAATAAACTTGAAGATATAATAAAATTTAGGTTGTCGTAATCAAAGAAAAATTGAGAACTGTAAGATTTAACGTAATAGGTTAGAGATGTATATTCCCTAAAGGCAAGGAGAAGGCAAATAATTTAACTTATTATCCCTATACTCATTAGGCTAATAATAAGTGTAAGTTGCGACATTAATGTGACATTAAAAGGAAGGAGAATTTTTTGTGGAAATACACAATCATAATTTGAATATTCATGACTTATCGCCAGAGGATGTATGGGATAAGTTAGCCAAACTATATTCTGAAATGCCAGGATGGAGTGGTTTTATTGATGGAATTCCTCAATGGTATGCACAAAAAAATAATAAAAGAATAATTACAGCGTCTGTTGAACCTAGTGGTTTGCAATTTTATGCCGAAATGCAGCAAGAAGAATGGGATATATGGTTTGAATTATTTAAGAAGAAAGCTTCGGAAATATTGGATTTTGAAATAGGAGAACCAGAAGAGGGATTTGAGTTTCATATCTATAGTTAATTTTAATCACTTTTAATTATTCATATACTTGCGAGCTAAATTAATAAAAGTAAAATATAATAAAATTTCAATAATGGTCATGCAACTCGATTAATATATATGATTCCAAAAGTTTGGATTATGAGGAATATAAAGAAAGATTAAAGGTTAAGATTTAATATATAATACATTAAAATAATGAGATAGGATATTTTTCTCAATACGGTACATTCGGAGACTTGTGTGTTACTACAATGAAAAAATATATAGAAATCCTTAATTTTAGGAACTTCTTCAATCATTTTGTTTTTACAAATGAGGGCGATAAAATCAGTAATAAACAGTTAAAAAATATATTAACGTTTCTGTGGTTATTGATATGGGGTGAGGGAACACAATAAAATAATGTTTATGATGATAGGATACTAAATAAAAATAGTATCCTTTTTTATTGGAATTACACCAGGTTCATTAAGTGAAATCAAAGGAAGTATAATTGACGAGATTTATAACATTAAAAAAAATTAATATAAAATAGTTGAATTGTTCAACTGAATATACTATAATTTAGTTGAACAATTCAACTAATGAAAAGAGGTGAGTATAGAAAAATGGATATTGAAAGATTTGTAGAAGTAGGAGTGTTAAACAGACAATCTCAAGCGTATATAAGCAATGCTTTAAAAAATATTGATATCAGTTATTCGGAATGCGTTTTTTTGTCTAATTTATATGAGAACGAAGGAATTAATCAAGAAGAATTGTCTTCAATATTATTTATAGATAAGACAATAACTGCAAAATCAATAAAGTCACTTGAAGAAAAAGGATTTTTAATTAGAGAAAAGTGTGAAATGGATAAAAGGTCTAAACGACTTTATTTAACTGATAAGGGAAGAAACTGCAAAGAAGAAGTATTTTCATCTTTAGAAAAATGGATAAATTTTATTACAGATGGAATGGATAGAAAAACTAAAAATATTGTTTTTAATGGTTTGAAATTAATGGCTGAAAGAGCTGCAAGTGCAAACTTTGATGAACTATTGAAAAATACTGATGAAAGCGGTAATAAAGATTGATTAAAAGTATATAAGAAAGAAGGAATAATCAATGTCGCTAAACCCTAAATTTGAAAAATTATTAGAAACAGATTTTGAGAGTATTTATTCTTTAGGAATTGATAAAATGAGAGAGTGGTATGCAAAAAGCTGGGATGACTATAAAGGAGAGATAATAGAAGTTGGTTCTGTAGTAAATCATGTCGTTAAAACTTCTAAAAGAGACACTCCAATAAGAATATATTATCCGAAGGCAGAAGGTCCTCATCCTGCATTTATATGGATTCATGGTGGTGGATTTGTACTTGGAAATATAGAATCTTATGATTCTATATGTCGAAAGATTACAAACTTTGCAAATTGTGCTGTAATATCTATAGACTATGGTCTTGCACCAGAGCATAAATTCCCTGAACCTGTAGAAGAATGCTATCAGGTTACTAAATGGATATTTAAAAATGCTAAAGATATAAAGGTTAATCCTGATAAAATTGCCATTGGAGGTGAGAGTGCTGGGGTAACCTTGCTGCTGTAAGTCAGCTTTCAAGAGATAGAAGGGAATTTTCAATTGTTTATCAAGTTATTATTAATGCAGTATTGGATCTGCTTGGGGAAACAAAACCAAAATCCAGAGTAGAAAATGCTGAAGGCTACAGGCTTACAACAAAACGTAATAGTTGGTTTATGCAGCTATATTTAAGAGATTTAAAAGAAGCTAAAAATCTATTAGCGTCACCATTACTTGCAGATGACCTTGAAGGTCTTCCTGCTGCATGCATTATCACATCAGAATATGATATATTGAGGGATGAGGATGAACATTATGCAAAGCGTTTATCTGAGTCTGGAGTTGAAGTATGCCTTAAGAGATATGATGGAATTATTCATGGCTTCTTTAACATGCAGGAAACACTAGAAGAAGCACGTGATGCTTTGAACTTAGTATGTACAAAACTAAGTGATGCTTTTAATAAATAAATTCTTTTATATGATTTTTCAAATATAAAACTTGTAAATACAAGAGGTGGAAAAACATGGAAGATAACGTAGAAAATTTAATAAAAAATTATAAAGGAAATGGAATACCTAAAATTGATATGCATGCACATTATCTGCCACAAGCTTATAAAGATGCATTATTAAATAGAGGAGAAAAAAATCCGGATGGATTTCCAACTCCAAAATGGGATCCGGAAATGCATTTAAAAACAATGGAACAGCTAGGCATATATAGATCAATGCTATCAATATCATCTCCGCATATTAATTTTGGTGATAGAAATGCTGCTAAAATCTTAGCTAGAAAAGTAAATGACGATGGAGCAGAACTTGTAAAAAAATATAATGGTCGATTTGGTCTGTTTGCCTCTTTGCCACTGCCTAATGTAGAAGATAGTATAGAAGAAATTCAATATGCAAAGGAAATTTTGCATGTTGATGGTTTTGCTTTGCCTACCAACACGCAAGGAGTTTATCTAGGAAACCCTTGTTTAGATCCTGTATTTGAAGAATTAAACAGACACAAAGCTGTGGCTGTTCTCCATCCAAATAAGCCAAGCAGTGTTCCTGAAAATGTTAATGAAGGTTTATCTATGCCTATGATGGAATTTTTCTTTGATACAACTCGTACTGTAATTAATATGATATTGAAAGAGACATTAAAGAAATTTCCCGACATTAAATTTATAATTCCTCATGCTGGTGCTTTTTTACCAATACTTGCAGACAGGATTGCTTCTGCAATTCAAGTGGTACCGACCTCGTTTGGTGAGAATATAAAAGTAGAGGAAAACAGGATAGATATATATGATGATTTAAAAAAATTATATTATGATGTAGCTGGAGTTTGTCTTCCTAGACAATTGGATGCTCTTTTACAAATTGTTAATGCTGATCATTTATTATATGGAAGTGATTATCCTTATACCCCGGAAAGTGGATGCATTACATTAGCGGGTGCTTTAGATAAAACCAATTTGATTGATAATGAACAGCGTCGTGCTATCTACCATGATAATGCATTAAGATTATTTCCGCATTTAAAATTAGGCTAATATATTGCAATACTTTAATTTATTTTTGCTAAAGTAATTATAATATTGAAATTAGTATTGGTAAACCACAGAGCACTTAAAAGTGGTGAAATTAAGAGTTGAAAAGGAGAGAATATAATGAAGAATGCGAAAGAGTTTAAAATTATTGAGTGCCAAGGGACTCCTTATGAAATCGGCTGGCAGTGGGGAGAAGGATGCAAGAAGAATATACTGAAGGTTTCAGAAAACATTTTTAATAGTATGATGCTTTATTATCGAGCATCAAAGGAAGAGGTCATTTCTAATGCTATGAAGTTTTTCAATGCGGTTCAAAAGTTTGATCCTTATCTCATTGAAATAATGAGGGGACAGGCTGACGCCACTGGGCTTAGTCTGGAAGAAATATTTACGCAAAAGTGCTTTAATGAGCTTACTTTCCAGTATAATAATGTTTCAGGACTTTCAGGATTATGTACTTCATTTGCAGCAACAGGAAAAGCAACGCAAGATGGGAAAACTATTCTGGGACAAAACATAGATTTTCTTCCAGAAGCGCCAATAGATTTATTAAAAATTCATCATGCCAATGGCATTAAACAATTCGTATTAAGTTTTTCAAATTCCAGTGAATTTATATTTTCATCTGCTGGAATCGGAATGTGCGCAAATGCTACTATAGGTAAAAATTACTCATTTAATATTCCGGTGGGCTGTTATCTTCCTAAAGTAATGAGAGAAAAAAGTATCCACGATGCTATGGATATACTTAAACAAGTTGCTCGTGGCCTTGGTTACTATCATTTAGCCGATATAAACGGGCAGATGTTAGGTATTGAAAGCATTCATAACGACTTTGAAATTATATACCCTGAAAGGGATATAATGTTGCACTCCAATCATTATATTACAGAACGTTTTAAGGAAGAGGACACGGCACCACAATTACAGCCAGACAGCTACCATCGTTTAGACAGAATTCGTAGCCTGATAGATAATTATTATGGGAATATAAATATTGAAGTTATTAAGAAAATATTGGTTGATCACTACCAAAAACCATATTCAATATGTCGCCACATTGATCATAAGGTTCCAATATCATCAAAAACTCTTGCATCATTTATTATGGTACCTGAAGAGGGGGTTATATATATAGCGGCTGGTAATCCATGTGAATATGAGTATATACGGTATGAGTTTTAGCTAAAACTATGTGCGGACTTATTAGCAGAATAAGCAATAAAAGGAGAAGTTTCTAATTTATCAATGGAATGGATACTGCAAGATAAAACTGAGCTTAAAAGCTATATTTTATAAAAATGAATTTAAAAAGGAACATGAAAACCCTATCCGAATTTGTTAAGAAAGTAAGAATATTTATTCAACTTAATATATAGAAGAATATTTTTGATACTTTGAGTATAGTGAGAGGAATGATAGTTAATATGAAAAATAATGTTGATTTCAATTCAGGCGAATATCAATTACACTCTAATCCTAATTTTAATTATCAATTGAACCGTACCTATAATGTAAGTAATGGGAACCTTGATGAAATTTTAGAACTCGCTAAAAAAATAACTGATATTAAAGTGTGGGAAAAAGAAATGATGGTTCTTGCTAAAAAGGCTTTAAAGGAAGAGCGAATAAAAGATGCTATTGCTTATTTCAGAATGACAGAATTCTTTATGTATGACGGTAACCCAGATAAGATAAAGACATATGATAAGACAGTAGAATTGTTTTATAAATATCATGATGAATTGTTTCAATCTGGAATATTAAAGTTTGACCATGTTCCATATGATCAAGGGTATCTTCCAGTAATACATGCAGTACCTGAAGGAGAGTGTATAGATACAATTCTAATACATGGCGGATTTGATTCTTATATGGAAGAATTCCTTCCTTCGCTGTTATATCTTAGGGAAAAGGGATTCGACGTATATCTATTTGAAGGGCCAGGTCAGGGAAATGTCTTAAGGAAACAGGAGATTACATTTTCAATTAAATGGGAAAGGCCTGTAAAAGCTTTACTAGATTATTATAATTTAAACGATGTGACAATAATAGGTATATCCATGGGCGCTATTCTAGCACCAAGGGCAGCAGCGTTTGAAAATCGAATAAAGAGAGTTGTAGCATGGAGTGTATGTGTTAACATGCTTGAATTACTTCTTGACGCTATTCCTACAGCAGAACAAGAGACTTTAAAAGAATTACTAGGACAAAATGATAAAGATGCTATAAATAATATAATGTATAACCAGATGGAGAAAGAACCTTTAATAGATTGGGCAATGCATCATGGCTTTTATAATATGGGAGTAAATAACCCTTACGATTATATGCTGGCAGCAAATAAATATGAATATAGGGATGTTGCGGATAGGATTACACAGGATTTTATGTTATTAGGCGCTGAAAAAGACCATTTAATACGTATAGAAAAATATAAAGATGCTATTGATAGTCTTAAAAATGTAAAATCATTAACATACAGAATGTTTACGGAGAAAGAGAATGCAGCAAGTCATTGCAATACTGGAAATCCTAAATTAGTTCTTGATACTATCATTTCATGGATAAAAATTATTAAAAATAGAGAGAAGTAGTTTTTAAGACACTTATGGAAAGCATTTTAAGAGCTGTTAAATTAATTAAAGGCATAGTAGAAAACAAAAATTCAAATAGAAAAGCTATGTAAGCTAAACTCAACGGTGAATTTGAAAAGACTTTTTTATAGAACGGCAGTAGAGAAGAAGTTAAGAAAAAATACTTTAAACATAAAAACAACTTTATAGATGACAATGTAGTGTACTTAGATAATGGAGGAGAACAAAGTCCAGACGGAGGAGGTTCCCCTTTTTTGTTTCGGAAAAAATATTGATGATAAGTTCTGTGAATATAACAATAAGTAGATAATTAATAATACAAATATAAGATATTCTTTTAGTTATATGGAATGTTTATTAAGGTAGGTTTGGATTTTATTGGTTAATTTTAAATTAAGTGGATTAATAATATTGACAATGTTATTATAACGAGTTAGTATGTATCTATAATATATATATCGAAATGATATATATCATAGATATATATGGAGGTGAAAAATGTTAGAGTATATTATTCTTGGTTTTTTAATGAGTGGTGAAATGAGTGGATATGATTTAAAGCAAAAAATGACTGAAAGTACATCAAACTTTTTTGATGCAGGCTATGGAAGCATATATCCTGCATTGAAAAGAATGGAAGCTAAGTGTGTTATAAGTTTAAGGGAAATTATTGAGGGAGGAAAATATAAAAAATTATATGCTATAACTGAGCTAGGAAAATCAGAGTTTCTGAATTGGCTTGAACTACCAGTGGAATTTTCAAGAACAAGACCTGATCACCTTATAAAGATATTCTTCTTCAAGTTTTTGCCGAAGGAAAAGGCTATAACACACTTAAAATTTTTTATTAAAGAAGTTGAATCTTTTATAAGCATTTTTGGAAAATATGAAAATCAAGTTAAAGAGCAATGCGATGTTTATCAATTTTCTACATTTTTATTTGGACTTGGTTACTATGAGTATATAGTGAAATATTGTAATGACTTATTAAATAAACTAAATGATTAGGGAGGATTTGTAATGTTACGACGACAAAATGTAAGAAATGCCTTTTTAATAATATCTTTTTTATTATTCCCAATCACGCAATTTTATTTTTCTCCTTTTCTTATTATATGGGGTGCTTCAAAGGGGCTGATTACTGCAAGTACTGTGATATTCTCAATGTTTTTCCTTTTTTCATTATTGTTTGGACGAGTATTTTGTGGCTGGTTATGTCCCTGTGGTGCTATGCAGGAAATATTATTTAAAGTAAATAATAAGAGCCCTAAAACTGGCAAGCTTGATTATATTAAATTTTTTATATGGGTTCCGTGGATGATTACAATAGTAACTGTAGCATTATTGGCAGGTGGATTTAAAAGAGCAGATTATTTTTTTATAATGGATCATGGAATTTCAGTAAGTAATATATATATGTATATTCCATATTATATTGTAATTTTATTATTTTTTCTTAACTCTATAATTTTTGGTAAAAGAGCAAACTGCCATTATTTATGCTGGATGAGTCCATTTATGATTATTGGAAGAAAAATTAGTAACTTTTTTAATATTCCTTCAGTAAGAATTAAATCTGAAAAGGATAAATGTATTAATTGTAAAAAATGTAATAGCGAATGTCCAATGAGTCTTGATGTTAACAATATGGTTAATTGTAATAAACTAGAAAATTACGAGTGTATTTTATGTGGTAAATGCGCTGATATCTGTCCGAAGAATGTAATTAAATTTGATTTTGGAAGAATACAATTTGCTAAAAAAAATAGAATCTAATCATTGGAAGGAAGTTTTTTATGAAAGTAATAACAATTTTAGGAAGTCCGAAAAGATACGGCAAAGCTGCGAAAGCTCTTGACATGTTTGAAGAGAATCTTATTTCACAAGGACACGAGGTAGAAAGGGTGCAGCTTAGTGAGCATATTATTAAAGGATGTGTTGGATGATATGCGTGTATGACAAATAACGATGGACCTGGATGTATTTTGGAAGATGATGCGGTATGGATATTTAAACGAATGATACCAGCGGATGCTATTGTATACGCTTCTCCTATTTACTGCTATGATTTTACCTCACAGTTCAAGACTTTTATTGACAGGCATTATTGTCTTACAATAAATTTCAGTTCTCCTAAGCATACATCATCAATTGAGGGAAAGAAGGTTGCTCTTTTAGTTACATGTATGGGTAGTGAAGAAGAAAATGCAGATCTTGCAAAGGAGATTTTCGATCGGTCAATAAGAAATGTACTAAAATGCAATTTAGTTGGGAAATATACCATTCCATTAAGTGAAGCACCTGATTTTAGTGATAGAGAGAGCTAAGAAAGTTGCCGATAAGTTGGCAAAAGATATCATACAAAAGTAACTTTTGTAAAAAGTATCGAATCTAATGCAGTGAAATTTGTTTATCTTAAATTGGTAAAAGAAATAAATAGTTGGATTATAATAATTTGTGTTTTGTAATTTATAAGAGAGGAAAAGTGAATTAACTTGAGTAAAATGAATATGATGGATAAAAGCATCAAGAGTAAGAATGTCTCGAAACGTATCATGCAGTTGATATTTGTTCTAATGGGAATTTTAGCCATATACACAGCTTATCTAGGATTTGCTTATGGTGCGGTCAACTGGTATTATGGATTTCCAGTTGGGCAGGAATATTCAAAAGGACTTCGTATTCTAGATAGCAACATGCGTTTTTACAGTGGATTATGGTTAGGTGTTGGAATTATAATATTGTGGATGATTCCACGGATAGATAAGGATAAGGACATGCTTCGTGTTATTGCAATATTATTTTTTCTTGGTGGAATAGGGAGATTAATATCCATATTAACGTGTGGCCTGCCTTCGTATATGTATATGTTTTTCGTGCTACTTGAATTGAGTTTTCCGCTTCTCATGTTGTGGCAAAAGCGTATCTTGAAGTGATGTATACGTTAATGTACGAATCTGAGTATTACGAGGCGTGTGGAGATACAACGAAAAATTATATAAAAATAAATCAATGGGCTGTTGCATTAATAATGGATTTAAATCCGTTAGCGATAGTTCATTTTTTTATACATACAAGAGGCTTTTTTAAAGATATATAGATCGGGAAGGCACCAGTAATGAAGATTTAATTAATAAAATTTCTGATTAATTAAAAGTTTTCAAAAATGAAATATATTTTGAAGTTTTGTCTATTATTTTTTCTATATAAGGTAAAAAAAGTATACTAAAGGATAATATATATTAATTAAAATAAGCTTTATAATAAAAAGTATAATGAATAAATACTGCACTTAACTGGAATAAATTTAATCTAAATTCTTAATAATAAGCAGTAACTAAATAATAATTTTTATATGAGGAGTGGTTTAGATGATGCCTAAAGTTATAAGCATACTTCTTTTGTTTCTGTTAAGCATTTCAATTACTGCATGTTCAAATAATAAAGACAATTCAAATGCAGATAGCAAAAGTGAAAGTGGAAAAACTCAGTTATCAGCTGAGGATAATAAGAGTTTAGCGCTGGAGGCACATAAAGCAGTATTGCAAAATAAGGCTGAATTTTATAGCACAGATGATAAGAAAAATGTATATTTAAGTGATTTTTTAATTAATGAAAATACTCATGGAACTGTCTTCAAATTAACACATTTTACAGTACTTGATATCGATGATGACGGAATACCTGAAGTTATTCTTGAATTAACAGTAGGTAATTATGTAGAGTTTTATGAGGTTTTACATTATACGGATGGTAAGGTTAATGGATATATCCAAGTACTCAGAGGTTTTGGAGATCTTAAAACAGATGGGACAGTTTTTTATTCAGATAGCGGTTTTAACAATGGATATAGAAAATTAAGATTTGAAGCAGATGCCTGTGAAGACAGCATATTAGGTTACCATGATACAGAGAATAACAATGGTGTTATGACAAGAACATACTTCGTTGATAACAAACCTGTGACGGAAGAAGCATATAAAGCTTTTACTGAAGAACAAGATGAAAAAAAGGATGCAGTTTGGTATGAATTTTCAGATCAGAATATTGAAAATGAAATAA
>JAEZKY010000030.1 GCA_023435985.1 Bacillota bacterium
GTGGATGCTTTGATACTAATGCTGCTAAAAACTCAGCAGAAATTTACTGCGCATTAATCTTTAAATGTGATACTGAAAATATTCAGAAAATAGGCATATCCGATTCTGATAAAGATAATTTGTTAAAGACGTATGAAGATAGTGCAAAAGGGCAATTAAAAAATAATATTCTTTTAACTGGATCTTCAGCTTCTGATGAACAATTAAACTCATTATATGAAGCATATAAAGAGGCACTTTCAAAAGTCACATACGATACAAAACAAGTTTCTAAATCAGGTGATAAAGCTGAAGTAGAAATTTCAACTACTCATTTTGATTTTAAACAAATTGATGAAAAAGCTGCATCAGATGCTTTAGATGAAACTGATAATATGGCTTTTACAAGTACTAATGAAGAAATTAAGAAGTTTAATGAGATTTATTTAAACAAGCTTACAGATGGATTAAAAAATGCAGAAATAAGTTCTGAAAAATCTTCAGTCACATTCAAATTCAAAAAGAACAGTAAATTTTGGCAACCAGATGATTTGAAAAATTTTGGATACAAGTTAGGTCGACTAGCTACCGGCCAAAAAAATCCTGATATGAATATTGATGATGAAAGTATTTCTCCAGAAGATAGCGCTAAAATTTTTTGGAACTTAGTAATTAATGAAGATAGCAGTGGAATGGAACAACTCGGATACAGCAAGGCATTTGGAGATAAAATAGTTGATAAAATGAATAAAACTGATTTTAAAACTTTAAAAAATCAATTTAATCAATCAGATGCTTCATTTTCAGATGATCAAATTCAAGGAGTATTAGACGCTATAAGAGGTGCAATGCGCAAAAACTCAGTTAATTTTGAGCAGGTATCTAAAACAGATAGTTCGTCACAAGTTAAAGTATCATCGACTTCAATAGATTTTAATTCAATAGTTAATGAAGCAGTAAGTAAAACTAGAAATCAAATATTATCGAATAGAATTAGTGATAAACAAAAGGCTATTCAGATTTATTATCAAAATGTTATAGATTTAATTAATAACAAACAGGTAAGCTCAACAACCAATGAGAATACCTTTAACTTTAATAAAACAGCAGATTTATGGCTGCCAGCAGATATGAATAGTTATTCTCAAAGCATTGTGGAAATGAATATGAAATAATCCTAAAATAGAGATTTAAAGTATTTTTCAAAAAGCAGATGAATTAATTTTTCACCTGCTTTCTTTTTAATAATCTTTCGAAGTATGCTGTCTAGAAAAATGTAATCTTATAATAATAACTATTTTTCTTAATTCTGCTATTTAACTTGTTTCAATACATAATATTAAGGCTTCATGTCTCTCATTGTATAGTCCCTACTTTTCCATTGAAAGAACATGCATGTTGTATCATCTATATCTTTGATTACATAACTACTGTCAGTCTTATCAACATTATTAAGAGTATTATTCTTTGTCCAAGTAAATACTGTTTTAGGTGTATTTCCATCTTCGGTAAATCTTAACTCCTTAACATATAAATCACCTTTAAAAATTTTACTATTTATATTAAAATCTTCAATGTTTTTAATGAATTTAAAATAAAATATATAACACTTCACCTTAATTATTGTTAAACAATCCAGCTCCATCTATGATTTCCTGTTCTGTAAACAAACTTAAAACAGCTTCAGTATAATCATTTAAGTTTTGTGTGCTTCTTATTTCCTACTTATCTACGTTATTAAAAAACAAAATCCTTTAATATATCATTTACTTTTTGTAAAACTTTCAATACAAATTTTAATATATATGATAAAAAAAACGATGCTATTAATACTAAACCAGCTAAAATCAATATATTATAATTTATAGTTTGTCCTAATTTAACCTGATATAAGTGTATTGCCCCTGCAGATATAGACCCAACGATTAATAACTTAGTTGCTATCCATGAAATTATATTTATAATCTGAAGTAGTAATATTATTACTGATAACACAGCTATTACTGGTAACGCTAATATCTTAAAGGGCAGCATAAACAAATTCAATACTGATTTATTATTACTTTTGGATTTTTTTTGTCCTCTATCCTTCTTTTCTTTCTCACCGCTTAATTTATTTTTCTTATCTTCTTTTTCTGAAACTCTTCTTTCGGTAAAATCCTTATTTTTTCCACTAGACCTTCTTTCTTTGCTCTTAGAATCACTTCTATTTAAATACTTGTTACTTCTATTATTATCTTCTAATTCCTTTTGTACTTCCTGCGGCTTCATGATTAATGTTGCATTTTCATCTTTTAATATATTTTTTTCCATACCATTTAGAACTTCGTATGCCTCATCAAACATTTTTAAGAATTGCTTAAGTCGTTTTTCATTGACTACTTCTTTTTTAATTTTCTCTACCTGCTTTTCATACGCTTCCTTTATTTCCTCTTTTGATGCATTTTTTTCCACACCTAATAATTTATAATAATCTGTCATTTCTTCTCTCCATCTAGTTAAATTAGGTAATAATCTTTAGTCTTCTCTTAATTGTTACGTCTTAAAGTATTATACTAAAAAATAAAATTAATTTACAGTATTGCCTTCAAAAATTATACCCTTATAAATTTACCTTTACAACGAATAAAATCAATGTAACCGTTATACCTAAATTTTGTTAAATAACTGTAACATTTTCGTCACTTTACTGACATAATTAAAAATTATTATAAGTACATGAATACAATATTCTTAAACTTAATAATAAATGAAATCAAATTAAGGAGAGAATCACATGACTATTTTAAGAAATATTTACAACACTTTTATTCATAATAAAAACTATAAAAGTCTTATAAGATTTTGTTGTGTTGGATGCTTAAATACTATGTTTGACTTTGGAGTATTTTCCTTGCTGAATAGTTTTTTGGGTATTAACTATATTATAAGTCAGATAGCATCTTATTCCAGTGGTACTTTAAATAGTTATCTATGCAACAAGTTTTGGACATTCAATGATGCAAAAACAAACAAAAAAACAACAAAGGAAATTATTCAATTTATTGTTGTTAATTCAGCTTCATTAGGCGTAAGTTTAATTGGCTTAAGTATATTAATGAAAGATAATTCTATAAATCCCTTTATCTCAAAAATTGCTGCAATGGTATTGGCTCAAATAGTTAATTTTTTAGGCTATAGATTTTGGGTTTTTGGGAAATCTGCAAAACTAGAGCCTTGTACTAACAATTTAGTATAAGCCTCACTTAAGTTTTCTAATATTTTAATATTTAATTTATCAAAAGATATAATTAATCTCACAGCTAAAGAGAAATACGTTCTTATATTCAAGCTGTAGAACATAAATTTAGGAGGAAGTAATTGTGACAGAAAGATTAAAACATACAAAGGAAAACTTTGGGATAGGAATAATTTTATTGTTATCCATAGTATTAAACTTTGTAAATTTAGGTATAGAGGGAAATGCTAATACTTATTACTCTGCAGGAGTAAAGAGTATGATGATGAACCTTAAGAATTTCTTTTTTGTATCATCTGACCCTTCTGGGTTTGTAACTATCGATAAACCTCCTGTAGGTTTTTGGCTTCAGACTATATCTGCAAAAATATTTGGCTTTAGCGGATGGAGTGTTATCCTTCCACAAGCACTTGCTGGAGTAATTTCTGTATGGCTAATTTATTATCTTGTAAAGAGATCTTTTGGAACTTTAGCTGGATTAGTTGCCGCATTATGCCTTGCTACAACTCCTATTTTTGTAGCAGCAAGCAGAAATAATACTATTGATAATCTACTTGTTTTATCTTTATTACTTGCATGCACCGCTATTTCTCGAGGCGCTGAAGATGGTAAATTTAAATATCTTATATTAAGTTTAGTATTAGTAGGTATTGGTTTTAATATAAAAATGGTTGAGGCTTATATGCTAGCCCCAGCAATATTTATAACATATTTTCTTTCATCTGCAATATCTTATAAAACGAAAATAAAACATCTTTTTGCAGGTGGAGTTGTTCTTCTTGCAGTATCTCTATCCTGGGCCTTAATTGTAGATTTAGTGCCAGCAATCGATAGACCCTTTATTGGCAGCAGCACTGATAATTCTGTTATGGAACTAATTATAGGTCATAATGGTTTAGAGCGAATAGGTCTAGGTGGAAGAAATGCTAATAGAGGAGCTGCTCAGCCACAAAAATCAGAAAATCAGGACAATATCTTACAAGATCAAGACCGTACATCTCAAAGGCAAGATTTTGTTTCACAAGGTCAAAGCCGTGCACCACAAAACCAAGATCATACATTGCAAAATCAAAATGGTGCATCACAAAATCAAATGCCAGTAGGTAGAAACGGTATGGGTAATACTTCAAAAGCCGGTATTACAAGATTATTTACTTATAACAATTTATCAGATCAAATATCTTGGCTTTTACCATTTGCTATACTTGGAGCTATAATCGCTGCAATAGAAGAGAAAGTAAGATTATTTCACTTTGATAATAAAAGAAAGCTATCATTACTCTTATGGTTTACATGGTTATTGCCTGAATTTATATACTTTAGTTTTTCAAAAAATGTAACTCACACATATTATTTAACAACAATGGCACCTTCAGTTGCAGCTCTGACTGGAATTGGTCTTTCAACTATGTGGAATCTTTATAAACAAGGTGGATGGAAAAAGTGGATTTTACCAGCAGCATTTATTATAAATGGGCTTATAGAGATACTTATTCTATATCCTAATTACAAAACCTCAAATAGCTATAGAATTATACTTATAGCAACAGGAATTTTATCCTTAGGAGCCTCAATAACATTGATTATAAATGCTATCATAAGAAGTAAAAATTCTATCCAGCCAGAAAAAACATTTGTAAGAAAATTAAATATGGTACTGACTAGTATTGCTTTTATTGGTATTTTAGCTGCTCCTATGGTTTGGTCATCTACTACCTTATTTTATCCAATGAATGGAAGCAGTCCTGCTGCTGGCTTAGAACTTGCATCGGGCCGGCAAAATAAAATTTCTACTGACAATAGTAATACAAAGCTTATACAATTTTTAGAAGATAATAAGCAAAATGAAAAATATCTTGTTGCGGTCCCTTCTGCAATGACTTATGCATCTGATTTAATACTCAAAACCGGTGAGCCTGTTATGACTATTGGTGGATTTAGTGGATCAGATCAAATAATCTCGCTAAAAGACTTTAGGCAATTAGTTGCTGATGGTTCTATTAGATATGCACTAGTTAATGGCGGAAGTCGTATGGGAGGTGGCTTTGGTGGATCTAATTCAAATAACGAAATTACGAACTGGATTACTGAGAACGGAAATCTTGTACCAGATAGTGAATGGAAGGATTCAACTACTTCAGATACATCAAACAATAATCAAAGATTCGGTGGCTTTGGAGGCCAAGCAGGTTCAGCTAAACTATACGATTTAAGCGGACACTTTGAAACTTCATCTATAAATTAACGTAGTTCAAAGAGACATTTAGTATATATAAGTTGCGTTAAAGAGTTTACATTGCAAATTTTGTGTTTACATTCATGTAAATAATTAGGATGTAGTTTAATTATCACAACTTATATAGCTAAAAGACATGAAATATTGTATTTTCAATCGGAGGCAATTTTATGAATGATATATTATACCTAGTAATTCCTTGTTATAATGAAGAAGAGGTTTTACATGAAACAGCTAAAAGATTAATAAAAAAAATCATTACTTTGATGAAAAATGAAACTATTTCTAAAGATAGTAAAATCCTTTTTGTTAATGATGGTTCAAAAGACAAAACTTGGAATATAATAAAAGAACTCCATAGTCAAAATAACATATTTTCTGGTGTTAATCTTTCTAGAAATAGGGGCCATCAAAATGCATTACTTGCTGGGCTTATGACTGCTAAAGAATTTGCAGATATGACCATATCATTAGACGCAGATTTACAAGATGATGTGGATGTTATAGACAAATTTGTAGAACAATACTATGCTGGAAGCGATATTGTTTATGGTGTAAGGTCCTCAAGAGCAACAGATACATTTTTTAAAAGAACAACAGCCTTAGCTTTTTATAAATTAATGAATAAACTTGGTGTTGACTCGGTTTATAATCATGCTGACTATCGTCTTATGAGTAAACGTGCTTTGAAAGGTTTAAGTGACTTTAAAGAAGTACATTTATTTCTGAGGGGTATAGTCCCCTTAATTGGATACAAGTCTTCTATAGTAGAATATGAACGCCATGAAAGATTTGCAGGAGAATCTAAATATCCATTAAAGAAAATGCTTGCTTTTGCTTTAGACGGAATTACATCCCTAAGTATAAAACCAATAAGAATAATAACACTCCTTGGATTTTTCATAGTCTTGTTTAGTTTTATAGCTTTGAGTTACTCTTTTATAGTTAAATTCTTCGGAGAAACTGTGCCTGGATGGACTTCCCTAGCTCTTTCAATTTGGCTTCTTGGTGGCATTCAACTTTTATCCCTTGGAGTTATTGGAGAATATATTGGTAAAATATATAATGAGACTAAACAAAGACCAAGATATATTATTTCTGATAAATTAATTACTAGTAATCAAACAGATATACTATAGGCTGCCTTGATAAATTAACCTCTTATAAAAATTATATAATATAAAAAGATGTTTATATTAAGTAAACAATAATAAAAAGATGACTCAGCTTATTACAAAAGTCATCTTTTTCATTTTTTAGAATTGCAGTCAGATATCTGCACTTACCTATTTTTAATCCCCACTGAACTTTTTATAATAAATCCGAATATAATAGTTTAAATCCTCTTTTGAAATTTTTCTTTTAAAAAATTAAACTTATACAAACGATTAAAAAGGAGGTGCTAAACTATGGAGAATATTTCTAATACCATGTATCCTAAAGCACCCAATTCTCTAATTATGAAGAGCAGAAATGGAGGCTTTATCGATCTTGAAAATATGAATTATCAGAGTATTATTGTAACCTTAGACGTCGATTTTAATAGCAAAAACCCATTAAATGTTAAGTTAGATTTCCTTTGTAATCTATATATTAATCTTGCAGTAAATGACTGGCTTGAATTTGTTCTTTCATTATATCGATATAAGAATGAGGAAAATTTTGAACTCTTAACCTCAGTTCCTTATAAAGTAATTTTAAGTGAAGACGTTCCTGAAAACGGAACCCTAGTAAATATAACTTTAGAAAAAAATGATTTTATTACTTTTAGCTATTTTGATAGTAATGTAATACCTGAAAAATATAGATATGTAGTTAAAGTTGAACTTAATTATATAAGTGTTGAGGCAGCTCAAATTCAATCAAGTACCCTCAGCCTTATTGCACAATAAAATTATACTCATATACTTTGCATAAGTAAATTTATAAAGTATATGAGTGTTTTTTTAATTATATAATTTATATAATATTTCGGTAAAATGCTGAACATGTGTAGCTGTAGCTATTTCTGGCTGTAAACTGAGCTTATGTGTTTTGGTGTTAATTTTCATTACAAAATGACCATACACTATTTCAATGACTTTACTAGGGCTGTATTTATAGTTTAAGAATTCACTATATTTATTACTTGTCACAAGATTTCCGTTATTATCCTTATAAGTAAAAGAAACAAATGAACCATTATGGGTATCATAATTTTTGCTGCCTTTTTTTATTCCATAATAACAAAATACATTTTTACTATCGATTATTTTAGCATCTAAAATTGGACGATGATGGTACTTAGTCTTAAATTTATTGTGGTAAAAATAATTTGCATTATAAAAATAATAGGTATCAAATTGGAAAGGTGTTCCATTGGCATCAAAACAATGATTTACTATATATCCTGGACCATCATTACCTACTATTTTACCATTGTGGATTTTTACAGATCCACCTTCCTTATATAAAACACCTATTTCTTTTCCATAATCGCTCTTCTTAAATACACTATTGGAACTCGCCGCTCCTACTTGAAGTTGTTCTAACTCCTCAGTTTTATCTTCCTTATTTTTTTCTTGCTCATCCATCATTGTTTATCTCCCACATCATAAATTTCTTACTGTACCATGATATTCATTTGTACGAAGACCTGTACCACAAACTATATGATAAATCAAACTAACTTTGGAATGGTACTTGCCCCATGAATCATAAAGTTCACGATAAGATTTTTATTTTACCTTCATATTTATTTATACGATAAAAGTATTTTTTTATATCTGCTCAAGAGCATCATCAATCTGCTCTTTTTTATTAATATTAAGATCATTAATTATATTTCCACGAGCAACGACCATATTAGGCTTTGATAGGCTCCTTAGATTTTCCAAAGGATTTTCATTTAATACTATAAAATCAGCTGATTTTCCGATTTCTAATGAACCAGTTTCATTATCAATACCTAGAATTTCCGCATTTGACTTTGTAGCATGATAAATAGCTTGTTTTGGCGTAATTCCTGCATATCTAACAAGATAATCCAACTCTCTCCATGTATTGTAATGAGTTACATAAGGTACTGATGCATCTGTCCCCAAACCTATTTTTATTCCAGCCTCCAAAGCTTGCTGAATACCACGGACCATTCCTTTATAAACAATTATGGAATTTTCTTTAGCGACCTCACTTATTCCAGTAATATCTGTATCCAGCATACTTAAAGGAATTGTAGCATGCAAAGTTGGTATAAGAGCTGAGTAGCCCCTTAATGATTTAGGGTTATTTTTAAAAAGATTTAGAATCTCATCATCCATTTCACTTCCATGTTCTATAGTATCCACTCCACCCATAAGTGCAATTCTTATTCCATCTTTACTTTCTACATGAGCAGCAACCATCATTCCAACTTTATGAGCCTCATCACAAATAGCCGTAATTTCCTCCGTTGTCATCTGCAATCTACCAGCTTCTCCTACTTTTCTAGCATCCAACACCCCTCCGGTAACACATATTTTAATCCAGTCCACTTCTTCTCTTACATTTTTCCTTACGCACTTTCTACCTTCCCATGGTGAATCACTAATTAGTGCAATATTTGCTCCACCATGTCCTCCTGATATGCTAATCAACCTACCAGAAACTATAAGTCTAGGTCCTAAATAATTTCCCTTATTAATTTCATTTCTAATCTCTACATCGGTGTATAATAAATCACCTACACAACGCATTGTTGTAACACCTGAATTCAAAGCATTAATGACATTTTTCTTCATCATTTTCTTGAGCATATTTCTACCCAGCTTGGTCTTCAAAAAACTAAATACACGATTTTGCCTTTTCTCATTAGAAATAACTTTCATGGGTTTCCCACTTCCAAACAAATGAACATGTGCATTTATAAGACCTGGCATTACATACTTATTTTCCAAATTAACTATCTTGTAATCTGATGATATTTCTATTTCATTTTTCTTTGCGATCTTATAAATTGTACCTTCTTTAACTCCGTATTTTAAATTACTATTTACTAAAATCACCATATCTTTTTGAATTTCACTTTCCAAATTTCCATCAATTATATTGCAATTAATAAATGCATATTTATCACTCATGAATCTAATTCTCCTTCCAAATAATTTTAAATAATTAACTTGAATTTTTTATCTTATTTATTTTAATTTTTCTAAAAAAATCATAATTATTCTCATAACTGCAAAGCATATCTCTAAAGCTTTTTTTAACGTGTTTTCATTAATCTTGTTTGCATAACAGGAACCTAAAATTCCTCCTAATATTCCACCACATGATAAAAAAGCTCCTAAATTATTTTGGTTCTAAATCTAAAACTATTTAAAAAGACTGTACTGAATTTTACAGCACAGTCTTTTGGGATAGATATTAATTATTTTAGATACACATACTTTAGTTAATCCTATATTGTTTTCACTAAGTAATCAAAATTCTTAAGATTTCATATTTAAAAAATTTCCAGCCAAGTCATTATCTGAGTTACTATCAACTTCATTTTGATTACTATCTCTTTTATTTTTGCTATGAACTTCTTTATGACTATCTTTATCTTCTCCATCTTTCTTAGAAACTTCTTTATCACTATCTTCATTTTTCTTAGAAATTTCTTTATCACTATCTTCATTTTTCTTAGAAATTTCTTTATTTATTGATTTTAATCCATCTGCAATATTGCCATTTATATTTTCAATGTTACTTTTCATATTTGATAACATTTCTTCCTGCTTTTTTGTATCTAATCCACGGCCTTTATCTATTTTTATTTCACTTTCCAATACTTTTGAACTATCTTTAAGCTTTTGTTTAACTGAGTATTGTGTCTTAATGTTCGACATGCTCATTTGAACTGAAACCAGTTGATCATTCTTATTAGTATTATTCGTAGTGTTAGAAGAGTTAGATTCATTTTCAGTTGTATTTTTACTGTTTGCTTGTTTATTCGTTTTTTCGGACTGTATTGTTGCAATTTGCTTTTCTATTCCACTTATTTGATCTTGTAAAGTTTTAATTATTTTTTGTAGCCCACTATCAGCACCTTGAATTTTTATATTACTATCTTTATTATCAGAACCTTTTTTTAGTTGTTCAATTTGTTTTTCTAAATTCTCTTTTTGCTCTGTTAAAGTTTTAATTTCAGAATCATTAGCAGTTGGTGCTACCTGACTTTTATTAATTAAAGCATTATTTGAACTTGTTGATTTCAAAACACCGCTTATGTTAGACATGTAACTCACTCCCTAATTTTTAATTCGTATTTTATAGTTGCTCATATTAACTTAGAGTATAAAATTAATTACATATTATAAAACACTTTATAATTATTTATCGGTATAATCTAACAAATATTTATACCTTTTGGAATAAATTACATAAAAGTATATATAATCTGTGTCACCCTTGATTTAGTTGAGTTTCTATTTATATAGTAAATTATTTAATGCTATAACATAAAAATAATAAAAGCTGAGACTTTCTAAATGTGAGAAAATCTCAACTTAATAAAATCCTTTAATAATAACTAAAGAATTTTAATAAACTAAGGACACCAGAATTGGTGCCCCTTCTATATTTTTATGCTAACATTGAATTTTTAAATCCTTGAACAATTATACTAACTTTGGAAGTGTACTTGCACCATGAGGCATGAGGTTCACTGTAAGATTTTTATTTTCACCTTCATAAGCAATTTTAAGTGCATCTTCCAAGGTTTTAGTCAAAATAATTTTTGTATTCTTAAGTAAAACTGGATTAATTTCTGAAACTAGAATTAATTTATACTTTTCACCAGTCTCACAGAAAAAGTACCCAACAAACTTTGAAATAGTATAATGTTCTCTAAGATCTTTTTCTCTATCAAGCATATTATCAAAATTCAATATCATATCCTTAATATCTTTAATTTCTCCAATACCTTCACTACATTGGGCAAGTACTATGATAGTACCCCCATCTACTACTGCTTCTTTTGCATTTATTAAGGTTTTTATAGATTGATAAAGATTTATGTCCTTAGGTGCTCCTCCTGCACTTGCAATAACTATGTCGGATTTATTCTTTATATTAACACCATCAATACTATCTACTAATTTTCTTCCTGCTTCATGAGCTGTCATATAATTTCCAGCAACTGCACCAGCTATATTGCCATCAGGTCCCATTATTACATTAAACATATATGATGGCTTTACCTTAGCAGCCGCCTGCATCATATCATTATGTATAGGATTTTCTACAATATTACCTGAACACACTTTTTCTCTTGTCCCACTTCCAAGTCCTTCATTTAAAGAAAGTGAATGATTATGAGATATTGTCTTAAAAGACGAAATACCAGGAAGTATGGACTTCTTCCCTCCTGACCAGCCTACAAGGAAATGATAAATAATAGCCCCTGTAATAACTATATGATCACAATTAATAGCCCTTTTGTTTACTATAACAGGTGTTCCATAGCTTGTATCACCTAGATACACCATACTTTCTTCGTCAAAGCAATCATGGTCATAAACCTGAAACCTTTTTGAAAGTTCTTTACCAAGAAGTATTTCATGTTCTTCCCTTGTTTGTTTTCTGTGTGTTCCCTGAGCAGATAAAAATATAATGTTTTCATCTTTAACTCCGCCAGCATTTAATTCCTCTACAATCTTATATAAAAACTTATGTGGCTTTTGCCAACTTCTTGTAATATCCGAAATTATTATACAAACTGTTTCACCTTCATGCACTATATCTTTAAGTCTATTGCTATCAATAGGATTGTACAATGCTTCTGAAATAATTTCATCCTCTGTCTTATCCTGTTTAAAAGCATTGCTTTCAATTACTTCTAGAAGATTTTTTTCTTCAATAAAAGCCTTCAACTCGCCTTGCCCATATTTCATGTTAATTTCTTTCATTCATAGCCCCCCAATAATTAAATCATCAACATTTTTAAATATTTATTGATAATTTCGCAATATATTTCCTCTATTTTTAATATAATACAATATATAACCATAGTCAATAAATGCGCTTAAATTATACTACAATTTAAATTATTTACTCAGGAATACGAAAAGCATAGTAATTTATGTTAGCAAAAATGCAGTCATAAAGTTGACTGCATGGTTAATTAAAAAGACTTTCTTTTAAAAACAATTTTCGTCTGCATTCACAATTAAATTTTTATTACATAGTATATAATGATATATTTTGCAGGAGTGATTTTATGTATAATATACAAGCTCAACCATACGATTTTAGATCAGTTCAAGGAATATCGATGAAACAGCTTAATGAACATTACAAACTATATACAGGCTATGTAACTAAATTAAATGAAATTTGGAATACTCCATATACACCTGATGATTACACTGGCAGCAACGCAACATATTCAAAAATGCGCTGCTTAAAACTTGGAGAAACATATGCACTGGATGGCGTAAAACTTCATCAGCTTTATTTTGAAAACATGATTGGAGGTAACAATACTCCTAGCGGTCCTATACTTAATTTCATACTAAATCAATTTTCTTCTTATGACAATTTTATATCTTACCTTACAAACGTTGGGTTATCTATGAGAGGCTGGGCAGTACTTTCTATTGATTCCATAGATAATAGTCTTCATATAATAGGAAGCGATGCACACGATGTTGGAGCTATATGGCTTTCTTGTCCAATATTAGTTATGGATCTTTATGAGCATGCATATTTTATAGATTTTGGAACTGATAAAGGAAAGTATATATCAACATTTATTAGAAACATAAACTGGAATATTTTGAATGATAGATTAAAAGCACATTCTTCCCTAATGCCACCTGTGAATACACAAAGAATTAATTACTATCCTTTCGAATTTTGCAATTTATCATTTATTTAACCTATATAACTATATTAGACACACAGAGTTCAATATTGTATGGCTTTGTGTGTCAAATATATTATACTAAGAAAAATTTATCTAATTAAGTATATTTGTGAATATATTAATATTTAATAAAAATTCAAAACTTAAAACGCATAAAATACAGCCTCCATCTTAGACCAGTACACTTACTTTTCACTTAATATATCCTCAATCATGCTCTTTAAATTTTTACCTTCTTCAAAATCTGAATCTAAACTCAAAGATTTTTCTGTATATTCAAGGGCTCTATCAATTTCTTGTAAATTATAATAACAAAGTGCAATTTCATAATTAGTTTCAGGGCACTCTCCATAAAATTCTAAGGAAGCTTCAAAAAACTTTAAGGCATCCCCATCATGACCTAAATAACCTAATATCGATCCAAAATAATATCCTAAATCACCCTCTTCGCCAATAGGAAAATAATATTCAAAAACTTTATTTATAGCATCAACCAGCTCATCTTTAGGGAAGTTTTCTTCACTCTCTATTCTTTCAAGCAATATATTATACAATTCAAGTAAAGTTCTTGCATCCCATACTGTAAACCTAAGGAAAGTTAAAAGCTCCCTTGTAGTTAAAGAGTTGCTTAAAGGCATAATTGCTTTTTTCATGTTATAGAAATCGTCCGGCCCTATAGTTTCGATAACCTCGTTATACGCCATTGAAGTCTCTATAAAATCATGATTACTCTCGCTAAATAAAAACAGTGATACATTTATATTTTCATGTTCATATAAACTATGTATTGCTTTTCCACCTAGACCTCTAAAATATAACTCTATAGCATGGAAATTAACTGTCATAGAAATACATCCATGCTTTGATAAAAATGGATGATAATTTTTATACATAGCCTCTTCATTTTTATAACCTTTGTCAGCAGATATTAGAATTATGTCATCATTAAATAACTTTCTTAATCTTGAAATACACCTTAAGCCAATTATAGGCATATAAAATGCTGTATCTTCTAAAGAATTTTTATAATATAAAAGCACATTATTAAAATTTTCATCTTCATAATAATCATTTCCTTCAATTTTCTTATCTGAATAATAATAATCCAAACCTGAAAGAATTGATTTATCTTTAGGATCACCCTTTTCCTGTGGCGAGGTTACTGTAATTAGTCCTTCAAAAAGTTCTCCAGAGTTCACATAAAAAGTATCTTGAGGAAGACTATCAAAGGTATAATTTGCAAATAAAATCAAAGGATTTTTCATTTTTCCACTTGATAAGGTTTCCCCACTATATCTAAGCTTAACCTCATCATCTTTAGCTATGTCAAAGGTTGCACAGTCAAGGACTCCGGATTCAAAATAAGGCTTTAAAAAGCTATGAGTTTGCCAATATTCAATATTCCTCTCTGCAAAATCTGTTACAATGTATTTAAACCTTATACCTTTTAATGAAGAATTTTCAACCATATGTAAAAATCTTTTTAAAAAAGTATAAGTAAATCTTCCCACTCCTGCTGCAAGCTCCATTATGTATATTACACTATCTCTATTTATATCTTCCCTTGAAGCATAATCTCTTAAATATCCAAAAACAGTCTTGGCATATTGGTTTGCAATATAGGGATTTGTTGTTATGTATTGAGGTACTATTCCTTTAATCCATGCCTCTGGGCCCTGATTTTCAAAAAAATCCGACTGCAATTTCCACAGCATTGACTTAGATAATGGCATTTCTGACTCAACTATAGCTCCAGGCTTCTCCTTATCTTTTAAATTGTCAAGCCTTGTGATGTTATATTTCTTATTTTTTTCTACCAAAATAATTCCTCCCTAAGATATAAATAATAACTATATTCTAAATTTTTGTACCATTTCATTAAGTTTCTGGGCAAGTTCTGCCTGATTTTGTGCTGTTAAGGATACTTGTTCAAGAGCCTTTGTAGTCTCATTCATACTATCTTTTATCATTTCAGCTTCCTCACTTGATTTTTGTGATGTTAATGCCATATTTTGAATAGCTTCACTAACTTCACCTACTGTTGCTGTAATTTCTTCTGACATAGCAGCAATTTCTTCTGACATGTTGCTTACAAAATCCGAATCATTATAGTACTTATTACCTACCTCACTATAAGCATTAAACTGTTCATCTACATTTTTGTTTATAAACTCTAGTATGTCACCACCTGTATTAATACTGCTATTAAATGCCTTTTGAACTTTAGTAATAGTACTTTGTATATTTATTACTGCATCAGACGATTGTTCTGCAAGTGTTCTCACTTCTTCTGCTACCACTGCAAAGCCTTTTCCTTGTTCTCCTGCTTTTGCCGCTTCAATTGCAGCATTTAATGCAAGTAAATTTGTTTGCTCCGCTATCTCTCCAATTGTTTCTGTCATGACCTTTATACTCTCTACAACCTTTCCATCTTCTATAGCTTTTTGCATCATTTCCCGCTTTTCAACATATATTGCTCTAGTTTCATCAATAGCTATTTGGCTATTATTTTTAACTTCCATAGATCTTTTCTTAGAGTCGTTTGCATTATTACTACCTTCCATAGCTTTAGACGAAAGTATATTAATACTTGAATTAACTTCTTCAATAGACGCATTTATTTCCTCTGTAACAGCACTGGATTCCTGCATTGCAGAAGCTATAGTATCTACTGCCTGATCTACTGTAATCGCTTTTGAAGATATTTCTTCAACGGTTGCCGAAAGTTCTTCTGATGCTGCACTTAAATCTTGCGCATTTTCCATAATTACTTTTACTAAGTCACTTATATTTTCTTGCGCTGTATTTAAGGCTATACCTGTTTCTCCAAATTCATCTTTTCTTGTGATCATAATTGCAGTTAAAAAATCATAAGTTGATAATCTCTGCGCTAAGTCTTTTATCTTTCTTAATGGATTTAATATGTTTTTACTTAATATGTATGCCATAACTAGAATACTTAAAAATGCCGATGCTGTAAAAATTATTGTTGTGTATCTAACACTATTGAACTGAGCTATGTTATTTAAATTAGCTTGCTCCGCAGTTTTTGTATTTGCATCAATACTTTTTTGTATATTATCAAGCAAAGAATTTTTAATTGTAGTTAAATCACCATTACTAATTTCAACTGCTTTATCATAGTCACCAGCTTTCGCAATTTCAATTGCTTTATCTCTTACTTCTATGTATTTTGCCAAGTCACTTTTTAAATCATTATAAGTTTGTTTTTCTCCTGATTCTGTAATTAAACTTTCATATTCATTCATACTTTGGTCATTTTTTTTGTCTAAATCACTAATAACCTTTAAATAATCATTTAATTTTGTATTATCTTTTTCAAAAATGAGTCTATTATATGTGGCTCTCATATCATTTATATTACCTTTTATTTCTCCTAAATCTTTTATAGATATTAAATTATTTTTATATAACATGTTAGCATTATCATTTATTTTTGCTGAACTTAATATACCTTCAGTTCCTATTACAACTATAAAAATGCAAATTATAGAAAATACCAAAATTAGTTTTTTCTTAATGTTTAAATCAATAAAAAAATTCACTTAATTCTCCCCTTTTATATAACATATTTTACATTTTTTTCGCACTAATTATTTTAAACAAAATAATTTGATAATTATATATAAATAATCGCCGCTCCTTCCTTATATTATACTTATTATCGACTTTTTTCGCTTTTGTAATAATTTTACACTAATCTATGTTGTTTTTCAACAGCCGCTAAATGTTTTTTCTTATATTGAGCTTTCTTCTATAGGTGAAACTAGTCACCAAAATGGTAATTTAACATTATCATTTATGAATTTAAAATATTATCTTCAACCAACTTCTTATTTTATGGTAAAATAAGTTATAAGCTTAATAAACTTGGAAGGATTTTAAAATTGTAATGAAAATATATGCATTAAATATCGGTAAAAATATTTCGCCTTCTCTATTTAATAAATTTATATCTTTTGTATCAATAGAACGACGTGAAAAAATAAATAAATTTATGAGAAAAGAAGATGCAGATAGATCTCTAGTTGCAGACATTTTGGTTAGACATGCTTTAATCGAAAATATGAAAATAAAAAATGAGGATATATCATTTGACTATAATACATACGGCAAACCATATTTTGCACATAATCCTCCTATTTACTTTAATCTTTCCCATTCCGGGAACTGGGTAGTATGTGCCATTAGTGAGCATGAAGTAGGTATTGATGTAGAGAAAATTGTTGAAATTGATTTAGACATTGCAAAATCTTTCTTTGCCAAAAAGGAATATTCTGATCTTATGGAAAAGGATGCTTCAAAAAAGAAGGAGTATTTTTATGTATTATGGACACTAAAGGAAAGCTATATTAAAGCTCGTGGCAGGGGTTTAAGTTTAGATTTACGTTCTTTTTCTATTAGTGTAAATGATAATAATATTATATTGGAAGCTCAAAATGACTGTGGAAATTATTCCTTTAAGCAATATAGTATAGATAAAAATTATAAATTATCTGTGTGCACACTCAATGATGTTTTTCCTGACGAAATTATTTTTAAGACCTTAGATAATTTACTTATATATTAATATTTTTAAAATTAGGAGATGATACTTATGAAAAAATTTAAACTCTTTTGCTTTTCTTATGCCGGCGGCTCCTCTATAATATATGAAAAATGGAGAAAACTACTATCCACTTCAATTGAATTAATACCTATAGAATATTCCGGAAGAGGGAGAAGATTTACCTCTCCTATATATGATAATATCAATGATGTAGTTGAAGATGCATTCCAAAGTGTTAAAGCTCATTTAGATGGAACAAGCTTTTCATTTTTTGGACATAGTATGGGCACCATTGTAGCATACGAACTCAGCCACAAATTAAAACAATTAGATTATCCTGCTCCTATCCATATATTTTTTTCAGGGAGACTAGCACCTCATGCGATAAATCCCTATAAAACCCTTCATGTTTTAAATGATATGGAATTTAAAGAAGAACTTTTAAAGTTAGGTGGAACACCTTTAGAGGCATTAGAAAACAAAGAGTGGATGAGCATTTTTCTTCCAATATTACGATCTGATTTTAAAGCTGTTGAGTTATATAATTATTCTAAAAAAGATGATATCCTTGATTGTGAATTTACAATTTTGTATGGTGATGATGACTATTTAATAAATAATACTATCTATGAATGGCAAAGACATACAAAAAATAAATGTACTTTTTTAAATTTTACGGGAGGACATTTTTTTATAGCTGAACATACTGATGAAATTGTACATACAATTAATAAAACTCTTATTTCTAAACTTTAACTTTATATGATTTGAATTCCTCTTCAATAAATACATTATTCATCTCTTGTGCTAGATGCACTTCCCTTTTTATTTGTAGCATCATCTCTCTAAACATCGTTCTCCTCTTTATTTCACTATTTTCTAAAAGAATCGTTAATAACTTTTCTTTTAGAATTCCAATTGGCAGCCTTAAATTATTTTTTTTCTTAAATTTAATATCTATATTCAATTTATCTTTAATTGGGTTATATTGACTTTCACTCATTTCAATCATATTAAACAAATAAATCATTGCGTAAAAGTCTTGCTCAATGGTTTTTTTTGTTGTACCAGTAAAGTTCTCTATTTGGATTTTATTTTTCAAGTCATTATACACAGCTTCTTCTCCCCATCTCATAAGAAATAGTTCTATAAAATCTTGAACACCTAAATTCTTGTGTAACAAGTTTGTTATTAAAAACTCTTCCTCCGATGCTGAAGAAATAAAACGTATTACTCTCACTTTATAAATCTTTTTGTTATATTCAATCTTAAATATTGGATATTTTTTATTTTCTATAGTTACTTTATTTAAATCTGTTTTTGATATTCTCATAAGAAAATTAATATTATTTTCTATTAAGAAAGAAAATATTTCTTTAGAATAATGGTTTCTTTCAAATAATATCAAGTCATTTTTATAGCCTTTTTCTAGAACTTCCGAAAGCATATCTATAGTAATGTGCTCTTTTGAAACTTCACTCTTATCTATTTTACTGCTTAAAATTATATTATTTACAACATTAAAAATGCAACAGACTTTTGCCGCTACAGCTGTAGCATTTTGACTTTTATCTTGTCCATATTCATCTCTTAAAGACTCAATATTTGGAATTTCTATAAAATTTTCATCGATAGCTAATACTCTATACTTTTTCCAAAGATTTTTAGAATTTAGTTCTTCGTAAACAACTTCATTTATAGCATTATTTAGTTCAATAAGAGCCTTAGGATTAATTTTATTTCTAGCTTCTAAAAATCTTTCTTTTGAAGTATGATTATCTCCATTTATAACATTCTCAAAAAAATTACTGAATTCACTTTTTAATGATTTTCCCATTTCTCTAAAATCCATTTTATCATCCCTTATAAGCTTATTTGATATAAATACCGAGGCTTTAAAAGTCATCATATGATCTTTAATTTCTAGTATTCTTAAGATTCACCAGACTCAAGAGCATTTTCAATAGCCTTTAAAATTACCTTACTACTATTTGTAGCTCCTGAAATAGCATCTACCTGCAAACTTTGCTTCTTTTTTACATCATCTACAATAACTTCTGCCGGCTTCCCTTTTTCAGTTTTATGATTGAGAAGCTTAATATCTGTAATCTTCTTATCTTTAACTATAACTTCAACCTCTGCACCTACGAAAATTGCATCGCAGGAACCTGTATATGTTCCATCATGAACATTTGATAAATTAACAGATTTAATGTCTATTTCACTAACTATTTTTTTATAGTTATAGAGAGAAATTAGATAGTTAATTCCAAAAATCCCTCCAGATAAAGCTGCAATACATATTGCAATTATCACTATCTTTTTTACATTTATCATGCTAAGTCTCCTTTACATTTCATATAAATTAGTTTTACCTTAAATAACAAAGAATTTTGTATCATACCTTTTTGCATGTTCTACATATTTTTTAGGAACCTAAAAATAAATAGCAAGTCCAAACAAAGTATGGATGTCCTTTATCAGTCAATGGGACAAATTGCCCTCATCGTAGGCCTATTGGATCAATTTGCCCTGTGTATGATACAAAATCTTTAGTTTGTTATTTTTTCATAACTCTTTACATCAAATAAAATGAATAATACTTACCTATTTATCGCTGCCTTTCTAGATAATTTACTTTTCTATGTCTATAGCCAGCTGATTAGAAATCGATCTTTTTTCACTATTAGAAAGTACGTGCTTCATTTCCATCTTTCTTAGTCCGCTTCTTTGCATCGGAATATGCTCCACTTCCTTATAAGTTAACTCTTCCTCAAAAGATACTTTATAAGTTTCATTTTCAAATGGATAAGTTGGAAGCATTACTTTCTTTATATTACTCTTGAATAATTTACTTGGATTAAATCTAACTCCAAGAGTATACAATTTAGCAAAGGCTGATATAATAGATTTTACTGAATCTATACTTATATCCATATCTATCCAGTTAAAGTTTTTATCATCATAAAATTCTTTGTTTTTAATTTCATTAAAGTTGCCTGGATAAATAATCACTTGATTTTTATTAACGAATCCATTTAAACTTCTAATATTTTTATCATCATTTTGAGAAACATTAAATACATCTTCTAAAACTCCTGTTGATGTTAATATAGAACAATTTAAATATACTGCATTTTTATCTCCTTCTAAAACATCATCCTTTTCAGCTCTAATAGTGCCTACTATTTCTTCTAATGCTTGCTTTAAGCTCATTTTTCCAGTCAAAACAGATGCTGCTAAAATTCCTGTTCCTTCTGCAATTATCCCATAAAGCTTCATTTCAAAATTACTTATTAAAACTCCGAAGGCATATTGAACTGCAAAACTTTCAAAATCTAATATTTTTTCATTAGAAATGTTTTTCTCTACGACCTTCAAGCACTCTTTATATGCAATGTTGAAATCATCAAATCGTGAACTTAAGTCTTCTTTACATTTTTTAACTTTTTTCATATTACCATCTAAAATTAAATAAGCTTCTGTTTGCCTATTGGGGTTAGATCGTCCTTTATAAATACATTCACTATCCTCGTCATTTATTAAGTGAGTAAGTATTTCTAACAAGTGCTCCTTTGACTCTACTACAGCTGAATTTTTAGTACTTAATTCTTTTTGATTACTATTTATAGTAAAGCAAATTGAAGAGGTATTTAAGCCTTCATGCCCCCTAACATATTCTTTTAGATTCAATGCTATATTTTTTATAACACTTTGGTTCCTACCAGTTAACTGTAATAAATAAGGAAAATCTTCCTCTCCCTTTTCAATATGCTTCTTTTCAGGAGCTTCTTCTAAAATTACATGAACATTTGTCCCTCCAAAGCCAAAACCATTTACCCCTGCTCTTAACGGAGTTACACCACTCCTTTCCCATTCCATCATTTTTTCAGCTGCTACAAAAAATGGTGAATTTGCAAAATCTATATTTCTATTAGTTGTTGCCTTGTTATAGTTTATTGTATGTGGTATCTTCTTATTTTCTAGAGCAAGAATAACTTTGATTAAACTAGTTATTCCAGATGCTGATAACATATGGCCTATTGATGATTTAACTGATCCTATAGCACAGAATCCTTTTTCTGAAGTAAAGGCACGAAAGGCTTTAGTCATACCTTCAATTTCAATTGGATCTCCTAAAGGTGTACCAGTACCGTGAGTTTCTATATAGGATACTGTTTCTGGATTAATCTTTGCATCTAAATATGCCTTTATTACTGCATCAGCTTGCCCTTGTGGTCTTGGTGCTGTTATACCTTGAGAATGTCCATCATTATTCATAGCTGAACCTTTAATTACAGCCATTATATTATCGTTATCTGCAATTGCATCCTCCAATGGTTTTAATAAGATTGCACTTGCTCCTTCTGACAGTACCATTCCATCTGCTCTGTCATCAAATGGATAACACACACCTGTTTTTGATAAAGCTTGAACTCTACTTAATCCAATAAATGGAGTAGGACTAGTATTTAAGTTCACGCCTCCAACTATCGCCATCTTACATTGCCCTGTTCTAATACTTTCGCAAGCTAAATGCAATGCTGAAAGCGAAGATGAACAAGCTGAATTAACTGTTAAACTTGGTCCACTAAGATTTAAACAATGGCTTACTCTAGCTGCTACCTCATTTAGACTGTTTCCAGCTACTGCATCAGGCACCATCTTTGCCGGCTTAAGTACATTTAATATATTAGACATAATTTCATTTTTTTCATTAGACTCCATATTATTGAAGGTTTGATTCTTTAACAGTTTATCTTTTAACTCCATGTAAATTCTATAGTTATTAAAATGCTCTGAATAGCCATTTTGCTCACTTCCCACAAAAACTCCAATATTATTTGTGGAATATCTTCCGCCATAGCCAGCCTGCTGCATAACCTCCCATGCTATCTCTAAGAAAATTCTCTGTTGTGGATCAGTAACAGTTGCTTCACTTGGAGACATCCCAAAGAACAAAGGATCAAATTCATATGGATTATCTATAAATCCACCGCATTTAGAATATGATGTGTAGGCAGAATTCATATCTGCACTATAGTGATCATTTGCAGGCCACCTATCTTCTGGTATTTCTCTTATTACGCATTCTCCATTCTCTAGAATTCTCCAGTATTCATTCAAATTATTTGCACCTGGTATTCTAAGACTAGCACTGATTATTGCAATATCATTGGACTTTTCAGTTTTAATAACCTCTGTATCCAAATCATTAATTTTACTAACTGCAGCTTCTTCAAATCCTTCTAAATAGGTCCTTTCTATATATTCTGCTAAAGCTTGTGGAGTCTGGTATTCAAATATTAAAGTAGGATATAGCTCCATGCCAATACTTGTTCCAAGCATTTCCATAACCTTTACTGCCCCAAGTGAATCCAAACCTAACTCAAGAAAATTCTTTCCAACATCAAAATTATCTTCTTCAACATTTAACTGTTTTGCTATAACCTTATAAACAATTTCTTTTATATTTTTTAATTTTCTTGAGTTTACTGGAGGCATTTTAATAGTTGAAGATTTCTCAACATCTGAAATCTCAATTTTATCTATTATATGAATAACATTTTGACTTTCAACTGATAAAGCTCTTATAAAGGCTTCTGCCGCTTTTTTAGCAGGAAGAGGATTTAACCCTTGAGCTTTTAAGGCTAGTAATGCACCGTTTCCAAAATCAGATCCCATTCCAGTTCCTGCCCATAGAGAATAATTTAAAGCAATAGTTTTTCCTGGTGCATTATCAGCTGCTCTATAATAGCTATATGCTGATAAAAAGGCATTCGCAGCTGCATAATCACCAACACCTGCTGACCAAAGCTTTTCCGAACAAGATACTGAAGATAGCATAACAAAAAACTTTAATGGTTCTTTTCTTGTAACTAAATCAGTTATTATACCACCCTTTAGTTTTGGCTCTATAATCTTATTTATGGTTTTAATATCCTTATCCAAGAGTTTGAAAGTTTTGGAATCAAAGGTTCCTGCTGCATGAATAACTCCATAGATAGCTCCATATTCATCGGCTATTCTCTCCACTAGAGTTTTCATATCGCCTATTTTTGTTACATCTACAGCTTCATAAATTACATTTGCTCCAAGTTCTCTTAGTTCCATTATTATGCTTATCTTTTTAGCATACCTAGTATTATTAGCCAGCTCCTCTTCCCACTTTTCTATTAATGGCAATTCTTCTCTACCTGTTAAAATAAGATTTATTTTAGCTTTTTTTGCAATAGCCTTAGCTATTTCAGAGCCTACAGCACTTGCGCCTCCAGTAATTAAATAAGTTTCACCATCATTAAATTTAATCTTAGAAGTTTGATTAAATTTAATAGCATTTGATAATTCTCTTATAAATCTTACTCCGCCTCTAATAGCAACTATTCCTTCCTTGCTTAAATCATGCTTTATTTCATCAGATAAAATTTGAGCAATTTCTCTATTAGATTCATATTCTTTTTTATCTACATCGATACAATATGAATCTATAAAAGCATTGTCCTGATCTAAAGCTTGCGCAAAAGTTATAGCACTAGCCTGATGTGGACTTGAAATCTTATTCCCTTCATTTACAGAAACGCCATTATTGGTCACTAAAAGTAATTTTGTTTTTTCTATATTTAGTTTTGATAAAGCTTTTCCTATATACAATACACTATAAATATCCTCATGCATTACCTTATCATCAAATGCAAATTCTAATTTCAAGCTTTTATTATTTAAGTTCCAAAGGTGTATTACTGCACCTATAGGTCCTTGAATAGTATTAAAGACTTTAACATAATCCTCTTCTACTATTGGATTAATTGTAAATTTACTATAGTCATCAAAGCCATATTCTGTGCCTGCTTTAACAACGTAAATTTTATTTAGCTTAAATATCTCCTCAATCTCATCTTTAATACCACTGTCATCACTGAATACTACGATATTTCCTTTGATTTCTAAGTTAATATCTTTGTGGGGTTCAGGTTTCCAATTCCAGTTATAAAACCATTCGTCAGGAACCCTAATATTCTCGTCTCCGAAATCAGGCTTATAGGTTCTCCTTTCAAAAGGATATGATGGTAATTGAAGTTTATTATAGTAAATTCCACTTTCAAACTTCTCAAAATCTACGTTAAACCCTAATGTAAATAATGAAGAAAGTACATCTAAAGATACATCAAAAGACTTCATTTTACGATCTGATATAGATAGAATTGTTCTAGCACTTTGAGCTTGTACTCCGCTTGCCATTCTTGATAATACTCTATCAGGTCCACATTCTATAAGTACATCTACTGCTTTATCAGACAAATACTTTATGCTTTGTTCAAATTTTACAGAGGAAAGAATATGATTTATCCAATATTCTATATCAAAAGCTTCATCCATTATTTTTCCTGTAACATTTGAAATTACAGGTATTTTAGGAGAATTAAATTTTACTTCTTTAAGCACTTCTCTAAATGCATCTAATATTGGTTCCATAAGCGGTGTATGGAAAGCCTGAGATACCTTTAATTTCTTAAAGCCTATACCTTCTTTAAGTAAATTATTACAGAACTTTTCTACATCTGCCTCATCTCCTGAGATGACCTGATGCGTTCCATTGTAAGCAGCAATCCAGACAGCTCCTTCAAATTCTTTAAATAAAATTTCAAGTTTTTCGCTTGAAGTAAATACTGCGCACATACAGCCAGGGGATTTTATGCTACCCATAAGTTTTCCTCTAGCAGAAACTATTTTAGCTGCGTCTTCTAAAGTTATTACATCTGCAAGACAAGCTGCTGCCCATTCTCCAACGCTATGTCCTAACATATAAGCCGGTTTAATTCCTAAATCTATAAGAAGTCTTCCAAAAGCATAATCCATAGTAAATACTACAGGCTGCGTAATATTAGTTTGAGCTAAAATGCTTTCATCAGCTTTATCGCTATAAATCAAATCAGTTATTTTTTCATTTAGATATGGGTAAAAGACCTCACTGCACTCATCTACATATCCTTTAAAAATAGGAAGTTTATTATATAACTCTCTTCCCATTCCAACATATTGAGAGCCTTGTCCAGTGAACATTAATGCTACTTTATGTTGTGCGTCACTATTAAGTTCTTCTACTTTTATATTTTGAAGTTCATTTATTAAATCTTCTATTGATTCTGAAACAACACTATAACGGTATTTATTAAAAGAAGTTCTTAGGACATTTTCTGTATAACATATATCTCCCAAGTTATTTTCCTTACTTGTTTTGAGATACTTAACTAAATTATTAATCTTTAACTGTAACGATTTTTTGCTATTTGCTGAAAGATTTAAAGCATGTTTGTTTCTTGAATAATCTTGGACTTCAACTGCTGGTATAATTTCACTAGGTGCTTCTTCTAATACCATATGGCAGTTTGTTCCTCCAAAACCAAAAGAATTAACTGCTGCTTTTCTCATTTTTCCTTCTTCAACTTCCCAATTCTTTGCTTCTAGCATTGTATAAAAAGGTGTTTTATCAAATTTAATTGATGGATTAAGTTCATCTAAGTTTACGTTTGGAGGCATAATTTTATTGTTTATTGCTAAAATTATTTTTATAAAACTCGCTATACCTGCACCATTAAGCAAATGCCCAATATTTGCTTTAACTGATCCTATTGCCATAGAATTACTTTCTGGATTCCATCTCTTAAAGGCATTGCTTAAAGCTCTTACTTCACTTGGATCCCCAATTTTTGTTCCAGTACCATGAGCTTCTATATATTGTATGTCTCTTGGATTTATTCCACTTTTAACATATAAAGATTCAATTACTTCACGTTGACCATCTGGATTAGGAGCCATGACTCCTATAGAATGTCCATCATTATTTATAGCACTTGCCTTAATAACCGCAAGAACCTTATCTTTATCTTTTAAAGCTTTTTTAAGAGGTTTTAATAAAACTAAACCTGCACCTTCTCCTGGTACTAATCCATCAGCTTTAGCATCAAAAACTCTTGATATACCACTTGTTGATAATGCACCTGCATTACTTAAATAAATGTATGGAGTTGGTGTTAATAGAAGATTAATTCCTCCTGCTATAGCTAATTCGCACTCACCTTTTTTTAAAGCTTCACAAGCTAAATGAATTGTCACTAAAGAAGATGAACAAGCAGTATCAACCACCATGCTTGGTCCTTTAAAATTAAATTCTTGAGAAGTTCTTGCTGCGATCATGTTAAGAATATTATCAACAAGCAAGTTTGTGTGGAATTCAGTTACACCAAGCTTATTCTTCCATTCTTCTAATATAGACTCCTGAACTTCCTTTGATAATGAGTTAAAGCTGTCAAAATTCTTAAGACTTGACATATTTAATGTGTTAAAGTGATATTCCTGATATGTATTTGTACCAGCGCCAATATACAAGGATATACTTTCCCCACTAACTCTTTTCTTAGAGTATCCTGCTCTTTCAAGTATTTCAAATACTAATTCTAATATAATTCTTTGCTGTGGATCCATGACTGCTGCTTCTTCATCAGATATATTAAAGAATTTAGCATCAAAATCAAATGGTTTATCTATAAATGCACCTGTTTTACAATAGGTTTTTGTAGGATCTCCACTTGTACTATAATATTGATTTACATCCCATCTTTCTTCTGGCACTTCACTAATACTGCATTTACCACTTACGATATTATCCCAAAACTCCTCTGGAGATGAAGCTTCTGGGAAACGACAAGACATTTCTATTACAGCTATTTCATCATCTTCGTCTACTTTACCAGACATTTTTTCATCAATATTAGTTAATACATTATTACTATCAGAGAAATTTTTAAGATATTCCTCCATCTCATTTATTGTTCTACAATTAATTAGAATATCATGACCTAAGGTTATATCTAATTCATCTTCAAGCATCCCTAAAACTTGGACTGCCTTTATTGAAGTTCCACCTAAAGAAAAGAAGGATTGATTATAGCCTATACTTTGTGCTGGTCTGTCTAATACATCTGCCCAAATTTCTTTTATCTTATCTCTACTTATATTTAAAACTAAAGATTCGCATTTATCTGCCTCCTCAGCTTTTTCTTCTATATTAAGTAATAATTCTGCAGAAGTTAATGTACTATCTTCAAATTCATTATCCAAGAAAGATTGTACTAACAGGAAACGCCTTACTTTGCCACTAGTGGTTTTTGGAATGGCTTTTACTAAAACTACGAAATCAATATAGATTCCGAAGGCTTCACTTATTTTACTAAGCATATTTCCATAAAAGCTCTTTAGCTCATCTTCCTTTACACGAAGTGATGAAAAAATTGCAATCTTTTCTCTTCCTTCTTTCTCATCATGCCATCCACCTACTACGACTTTTCCTGTTTCTACACCTTCTATTTCTTCTAGTTTAAACTCTATATCATGGGCAAAGAAATTTTGTCCATTAACAAAGATTATATCCTTAATGCGACCTGTTACACATAATCTTCCATCAATTATAAAGCCAGTATCTCCTGTTTTAAGCCAGTCATCTTGGAAAGACTTCGCTGTAGCCTCTGGATTATTTATGTAGCCTTTTGTAACATTATCACCTTTAATTTGTATTTCACCAAGTACCTTTTCTGGAACTATCTCTCCCTCATCATTTACAACACGTACCTGCATACCTGCAACTGGATAGCCTTCATCTGCTACTTGAAGTGCATCTTTAGCACATTCCTCCACCTATTCAACTTTTGATTTATTTACAAGACTATTTCTGCTGATAAAATGACTTAGAGGCTTTGAATTTACTGGAGGAAATGCAACAGCTAAGCAGGCTTCTGCCATTCCATAAACCATAAACATACTTGTCTCAGATAAATTACATACAGATAATTTTTCCATGAACTCATTAACCAAAGGCATTGAAATGGGTTCTGCACCATTAAAAATTAATCTTAAGCTGCTTAAATCCCACTCCTTAAGATGTTTATCTTTAATTTTTCTAAGAAGTAATCTATATCCAAAATTCGGACTAGAGGTCATTGTTATCTTATGCTTCGAAATTAAATCAAACCAAAGAGTAGGTCTCTTTACAAATTTCATAGGATTCATATTTATTTGGAACATTCCTAAGGCAATTAAGGAAATGTGAAAACCAATAAGCCCCATGTCATGATAATATGGCATCCAGGAAAGCACTCTATCCTCTGAAGTCAGACCTCCACTCTCAATTATTCCTTCTATGTTAGTCAATAAGTTTTTGTGAGTTAATATAACTCCCTTTGGAGTATTTGTACTTCCAGAACTAAATTGTACAAAAGCAGTTTTCTCAATTTCTGATAAATTCATTTTACCCTTTATTGTATTTTCTCTTAAAATTGATATATCAAGCATATTCATCTCTTGACATTCAGAATATAACTCATTGTTCTTCATGCCCTTAATGATACCCGCATCACTTATTATTACAGGTTTTTCTAGAGTATTCCAAACATTTATAAGTTTTTCTAAAGAAGCATTTTTTCCTTTAAAGGCTGAAGGTGTAGAAATTGGAACAACTACAATTCCTCCAAGTACACAAGCCCAGAAACAAATAATGAAATCAATATTATTTTGAAAGGAAATAATCGCAAAATCATCCTGCTTTATACCTTTTTCTTGGAGAGCTCCTAAACAAAGCATTGCCTTTTCAAGTATTTCTTCATAGCTCAAAAAGATATCCGAGTCATTCCCCTGCACTAACAATATTCCTTTATCTTTTTTATTTTCTGCAGCTTCTATTAATAAGTTACCTATATTCATCTTATTACAATATTTATTTGTTATAGGTTTTCCGCAAGAAATTGACATTTTTATATTATTATCCTTCATAGTTTCATCTCCTAACAAAATTCTAATACTTATAGATCAAATCCTGATTCTGATTCATATCTGACTTTTTTAACATACATTACAACAGGAAATGTAATAAATAACAGTAAACATACACTAAAAATATAATTATCTCCAAACATGCTCATAACCGCCGATGAGAGAAGTGGGCCAATAGTTGAGCCTCCACCATAAAAAGAAGTAAATAATGAAGTCCCTGAAGGTATCTCTTCTTTACTTAAATTTTGAACTGATACTGCCATAGCCAATGGATATATAGGCCCAATAATAAATCCTGATAAGAAAGAAAATATCAATCTTAAGACAAAATTATCAAAAATCATTATTCCAGCAATTGTGAATACAGAAATGATAATACTCATTAATAAGACTTTCTCACGCCCGAGCTTATCTGATAGATACGTTATAGGCATAGTCCCTATAATACTTCCTAATACAAATATACCCAAAGCATATCCAGCAATTCTTAAGTCATACTGTTCATGTATTAAAAAAACTGGGTACAAGGTTGTTAAAGTTGTTTCAGTAAAACCATATAAAAATCCACCTTGAAGTCCTATAGATATTTTCTTAAGTGTATTTATCTTTGGTTTGGGGGAAAACAATAATTTTTCTTTAAAAGTTGCATGTATAACTATTTGACAAATTAGAAGTGCACATATTGGAAATATAAATGGCACCCAATTGTTCCATTCATAAAATACAGGTCCGAGGACAGAAGATAATACAAAACCTACTGCAAAGCATAGTGAATACAAACCACTAATTACACTTCTTGAACTTTCTTCTGTTAAATTTTGAAGCATGGTTTGAACTCCAACCAAATTAAAGCTTAGACCAATACCCATAAATATCATTAAAAAGAGTGAAACAACCAAATTAGATGAAAAGGGGAAAATTCCACAAGCTGTTGCTGAAATTACCGCGCCTATTAATATAGTTCCCTTGATATCTTTATTTCTCATTTTTCTATCAACTAAAATAGATCCAATTGACATGAATAAGAAAAACGACGAGGATATGATTCCAATCCATAAGCTATTTACATTATTGGACTTTAAATGTGTTGATGAGAGGGGATTTATAATCCCCATTGCAACACCAATAAGTAAACCTATTACAAAAAGAATCCATTTATTATTAGAAAATAGTGGCTGCATCTTTTCTTTTAAAGGCATAAATCTGAATTCCTCCCTTATTTATTATTAATTGCAGCCTTAATAATTGGAATCTGATGTGCTCCAAACCAATACATATCTTGATTTCCAAATATCTTAATAGCTTCTCCTGTTATATAATCCGATTTATCCGAAGCTAGGAATACAGCCAAATCAGCAACTTTTCCAGTAGGTATAGCTTTTTTTCTTAAAGCTTCTGGTGTCATATTTGTATCAACAAAAGCTGGACAAATTGCATTTACTTGAATATTGCTTAATTTTAATTCTTCTGACAGAGATTTTGTAAACCCTATTACTGCGTGTTTTGAAGCTGCATACGCACTCATTAGAGGGTATCCAATAAAGGACGAATCTGATCCCATATTAATAATCTTTCCTGATCTTTGACTAACTAAATGAGGTGTAACGGCTCTACACATATTATAAGTACCGAACAAATTTACCTCTACAATATTCTTCCACTCATCAGCATCCATATCACTAAATGCTTCTAATTTTGTTATACCTGCATTATTTATTAATACGTCTATCTTCCCATAGGTAGAGATGATTTTATTTACTGCTTCAGAAACTTCACTATAATTGCTTATATCTGCTACTATAGAAATAACTCTGCCTCCTATTTTTTTAATCTCTTCTTCAGTTTCTTTAAGCTCCCATTCTGTTCTAGAAATAATTGCAACTTTAGCGGCTTCCCTTGCTGCTTCAATAGCCATTGTTTTTCCTATTCCTCTGCCTCCACCAGTTACAATTACAACTTTATCTGTTAAAACACCTTGCTTTTTATTTTCTTTTACTAGTGCAAGGGGTTTTAAACCACTGCTTACTACTAAATTTTCCCTATTATTTATATAAGAAAGCATTTCAGCAGCTGCTTTAATATACTCATTTCCTAAAGTTCTTATGGTAGCTTCTTCATATTTATTTTTAGAATACTCTATTTCTAAAATCAGCTTGCCATCTACTATTGAAAAGAAAAATTCAATTGAAGAAATCCTCTTTTGCTCAGGATGCGAATATCTCCTATCCATTTCATCCTTTGAAAATTCAAATACATCATACTCATTATTATTTCTGTTTCCTAAGTAATTTGCCCTTATAGAAGTTAAGTTTAAATCTGGATACATATACGCAGGTAATTCCTCTGAAACCAAATCATAACTTATACCATTTAGCGGCACCTTATTAATTCCATCTGTAATCTTATTAACTATTTCTCCCCAATTCTCATTATTATCAATAGAGATTCCTAAAGGATAGTTAATTGCAAAGTTTCCTACAGTATCAAAAAATGTACTGTTATCAAACATTCTTCCATTCATTCTATGACTGACAACCACCCATTGCTTTCCGTATTTCTTTTGAAGCATATTGTAAAGAGGAGCAAGAATAATTGAATAAAAACTTGTTCCAAAATACTTTTTCCCTGTAGTCTGCAATTTTAAAGTTTCACCCTTATCTAAAGCAAAAGTTAGTAATTCAGCTGATCCTTCATTATTATTTCCTAAATTCAATTCCTCTTTAATCCTAAAAGAATATGACTCCGAAGGAAATTGCTTCTTATAATACTCTATAAATTCTGCAGCTCTTTTATTTTTCTCTTTATTAACTTCAAGGACGAAATCCTTATATGATTTTGTTTCTTCTATTTTAATATCACCATTATCAGAAATAAGCTGCTTATAAATTCTCCATATTTCTTTAAACAATAATTGATTTGCTATAAGGTCAGAAATTAAATGATGCCCAACTACCGAAATATCATAAGAAGAATCATTTACCCTTATAACAACCACCTTCCAAAGCGGCCATTTATCTACCTCTAAATTCTTAATAACTTCATTAATTAAACTTTTTATTTCTTCATTTCTCTCTTCTTTACTAAGATGAGAACCATCATAATAATCTGCTTCTACTATTTGATCGTCTGATACAAATTTCTGCATCCATTTTCCTTCTTTATTAACTAATATACTTCTTAGCGCATCATTATTATTAGCTACTATAGTTAAAGCTTTATTAAACATGTCGCAATCTAAAGGCTGCTTATATAAAAATCTTGTATATCCTGTCCATTGATATGGATAATCAAAGTAACTCATTAAAAATTTCTGTGCAGGTGCTAATGGAATCTCTTCTACAATTGAATCTTTCACATTAAGCTGGTCTGTATCAAAGACTTCAACTTTTTCTCCATTTAGACTCATTTTAGATTTTTCCTTTAAAACCTTTCTATCAAGTTTGCCATTAGGTGTCTTTGGCAAAGCAGCTGTCCATTCAAAGTGATGTGGAACCATATAATAAGGTAATTTCCTTAATATAAATTCTTTTAATTCATTATCATCAACCTTATTTCCAGCCATCCATGCAATTAACTGCTTCTGACCTTCAATGTAATCAACTGCATTTACAGCAACTTCATTTACATTTGGATGGGCACCAAGTACTGCTTCAATCTCTCCAAGTTCAACTCTAAAGCCTCTTATTTTTACTTGATTATCTATTCTTCCAAGATATTCATAACTTCCATCTGGTTTCTTGGTAGTTAAATCTCCAGTTTTATATAAGTATTCTCCTGGAATTTCTTTAAACGGATTTGGTTTGAAAGCTTCCTCTGTTTTTTCCTTATTATTTTTATAACCTTTAGCAAGTTGAATCCCTCCAATCCAAAGCTCACCTATTTCTCCTTCAGGAAGTTCTTTCATATTTTTATCTAAGTTTTTTATAAAAACATTGTCGATAGGCTTTCCTATTGGAATAGTGTTTTCTCCATCTGCCCCAGGTCTTTTATCAATTTTGTGATAAGTAACATCAATTGATGCTTCTGTAGGTCCATACATATTTGCAAGACCTACGTCTAATCCATACTTATCTATCCATTTTTGAATTATTGGCATTGGCAGTGCTTCACCGCTGAAAATCAACCATCTTAAATCCTTAAAACTATAATCATCATCTTCTAAAGAATTTACAAATTCGCCAAATAAGGATGGTACAAAATGCATTACGTTTATCTTTGTATCTATTAACCATTCGGCTAAAGCCCATGGATTTTTAACAATATCGTTTCTTGCAGGACACACTATGCCTCCATACATTAACGGCCAGAAAAGCTCCCAAACTGAAATATCAAAGCAACAAGAGGTCTTTTGAGCAACGCGCTCACCTAATTTTAATTTGAAGGTATCCTGATGCCACCTTAAGCGATTCATATACCCCCTATGTCCAAGCATAACTCCTTTAGGATTTCCTGTTGACCCAGAAGTATATAATACTGTCATCAAATCATCTGGTGAATTTATATATTCAGGAGCAGCTTCTGAAACTTCCATCCAGTGTTCTTTTAGCACCTGATTATAATCATCTGCAAAATTCATAGGAGTTCCGTGGTCTAAATACATAAGAGTTTGTACATTTGAATCTTTTTCTATTAATCTACTTAAAAATTCCTTTAGACTATGCTCAGTAAGTAAAATCTCTATACCAGCGCTCTTCATTATATATTGAATACGATCAGCTGGATAAACAGGATCTACTGGCACATAAGCTGCACCTGCTTTCATGATACCAAGCATACCAATAAGCATCATAGGCCCTGGATACACCATTATTCCAACAAGAGAGTCTCTTTTAATCCCTTGAGTTCTAAGGTAATTAGCAATTTTGTTTGACATTCTATCTAACTCTCTATAAGTTATGTTTTCATCTTTATACAATATTGCTGTTAAATCAGGTGTTTCCCTGCATTGCTTAATAATTTTCATATAAGGAATTTCATCTGCATATTGTGAATTTACTTCTGTAATTGATTTATTTTCATGCTTACTGTTATTATTCTCAATTACTAAAGCCATTTCACTTAAAGTTCTACATTTAAATAAAGAATTTTTATCAATTCCTTTATGAAGCTTAGCTAGTCTTGTTATTATACGTATAAGTTGAAGGGAATCAACTCCAAAGGCTGTTACTAAATCTTTATTAATATCATCTTTGTTAATAGCAGTTACACAAACTTCTTCAGCTATTTTCGTAAGCTCTTCAATTAACCTATTATCTTCTATAGTTTTTGACTTAATTTCATCATCTTTTATCTCTATTTGATAACTTGCAAATAATTCAAGATTGCTAATAAACGCCTCAATAAGTTTTTTTATATTATCTTCGTTAAAATGTAAGCTGTCATAATTAGATGTGATAATAATTTTATTATGGAAAAGCTCAACCAAATTATCTATAGCACCTGCATTTGTTGAGGTATATGCTTCATAATCAATTACCTTTAAATCTCCGTAAGTTTCTTTAAGCTTAGTATCGCCAACAAAAGATAAATATAAATTTGATTTTAAACTAGAACGTACAATTGAAGCTGTTGTCTTTGGCATCTTTCCATCTTCAAGCATTTCTTGTTCTTTTGCCATCTTAGCAGCTCTGTAAATTTGTGCTCTATCTATTCCTCCAGATATATTTTCTTTTATTTCTTTATCTACTTCTGTTACAAAATCTATTAAGCCTTCATCAGAAGCTTTTGGTTTAAAATTTAATGCCATATTCTGAGCAAAACATCCTATGATTCCTGTTGCATCAATGTTTGGATATACTTTCCCACCCGTTGGTAAATTTATAATTATCTCATCATTTTCTTTATCCAATTCTCTTATAGTTTTCAAATATGCAGAAACTATAAGAGTAAATAAAGATACTCTCCAAATTCTTGACTTTTCTAAAAGTGATTTGGTTAAAGTTTCATTTAACCAATATTTTTGTGCCTTAACTAATGCAAAGTTATTATTTGCCTTGTTATTGTTAAAAGGATTAAATTTATGTTTTGCTTTACCATTTACTTGTACATATTTTTCCAAACTTTTATTTTCTTCTGGACTATTCCAATTGTTTATTTCTAAAACTGCATTGTTATATTCATCTGTTGATAATTTTTTTGGAAGATTAATATTTACTCCCTGCATCTTTCCTGAATATATCTCAAGGATTTCTCTAAGAATTTGTTGATTAGAAAGGCCATCAGAGACTAAATGATTATTTGCAAATATTAATTCATATTGCATGTAACTTGTTTGAATAACTACAAATTTATGAAGTGGAAACTTAAAGATATCAAAAGGAGTATTAATTATCTCTTCAAATATTTGTTTTATAGTTTGATTTTTAGCTTCTTCAGGCAGGTTTCTTATGTCCTGAACATTAATTTCAGGTAATAACAGTCTATTATGAATTTTAAGCTTATAATCTTTAAAACTCTTTGAACCTTCTCTGCTTTCAAATTCTGAAGCTAAGCTTGGATTCCTTTTTATTAATTCAAGCCAGCTTTCCTGCAGCAATTCTAAATTTAACTGTCCTTCAAGCTTTACTCCTGAGCAAATAGTTAAGGTTCCTACTGACCAATAAGATATTAAGAATGGATATTGAGCATTTAAAATCACTAATTCTTCTGCTTCAGCTTTTTCTTCGGCTATATCTTTAGTTAAAGTTTCTGTATTATAAAATTCTTGAAACATAAAGACAATTTCGCCTATTGTCTGCAGCGACATTAAGTAAGTTATTGGATATTTATTATTGAAATTGTCTTGTTCTTCTTTTGGTATAAGCTTCATTAGCTCAGTCATAAGAGTGACCATTTTTATTGAATCAATACCTAAATCACTTTCAAGAAACATCTCTAAATCAAGATCTTCTACTTTGTGTCCTGTCACATTTGATACAAGTTCATATACCATTGTTTTAATATCAATTTTATTTATTTTTTCAACATTCTTATTTGATGCTTCTACATTATAAAATTCCTCAAACATAAGAACAATTTCTCCTATTGTCTGCATAGACATTAAATATGTTATAGGATATTTAGAAGTAAAATTCTCTAAATCATCAGCTGGTACAAGTTTCATTAGTTGATTCATAAGAGTGACCATTTTTATTGAATCAATACCTAAATCACTTTCAAGAAACATTTCTAATTCAAGATCTTTTACTTTGTGACCTGTTACATTTGATACATTTTCAAATATTAATGCTTTAATATCTGTTAGATTTGTTTGATTACCATACATTTTTCTTTTCCCCTTTCATTCTCGAGCTATATGTGTTTTTTACACCTATCCATTTAATTTTCTTATCTATTTCACTCATTAGTTTAGCCATTAGAAATCTTATTAAATAATGAGGTTATAATCAAAATATATAACTCTTCCCTCCAATAAAAATTTTTCTTCTTCATTTTCATACTATATCAAAACATTTTTAGGTTTATCTTAAAATTATGTTAAATATATGCATTTTAATTTAATATTTGTAAACTATATCTTCTGCTTCCTATTCTATTTCAAAAATATTTATTTTTTTACCATTATTGTAAAAATAAAAACATTGCTTAAAATAGCCTTATTGCAAAATTCATATACTCTTTGCGTAACTAGAGTTATTCTATTGTTTTTTTGGTAATAAATAGAAAAATGAAAGTATTCTTATGATATGCCCATTTATGACATGCATATTATGCTTGATTATTTGAAATTTATAGAGAATTTTAAGATTAAAATATATTATAGAAATATAAATTTATGAAATTTGTTTTTAATTGCCTTTATTTTATACACATTTTATATTATATTGAAGATAATGTAAATATACTTTTTAAAAAAATAAAGATAAATGGATAAACTTGTACTATACCGTATAAACTTGTACTATACCGTATAAACTAACTCAGTAAACTATAACATACTAAGGAGGTGTTTTAATGACAAAGGATAGTCAGCCAGATAATAAAAAGGCAAGAATGGAGAAATGTAATCATCAAACTCCAATAACTGAGGAAGGTCATAATCATAATCCTAATAGAAAACATAAATCCGTAGAGAATCAAGGAGTTTCAAGTGATCATTTCAACAGATTTGGTAATTAAAACATATGAAATAAAATAGTAAACCCAAAATACCAAATAAACGTACATACCAGGATACTATTTTCTTATTTCACTTTAGGCACATGAAGTAAAATAACAAGTTCAAAGCTGACATAAATATTTTTCATCATGAAAGGAGGTAAAGCGCCATCATGGCATGCCTATTATGGCATCTTACAGCCAAAGAATTATGGAAAATAACTGGTAGATAGACATGTTATTTTTTGATTGTGCCTTAATATTTTAATCAAAAATAACCAAGTGAATTTTCACTTGGTTACACCCTTAACTATTGAATCATAAAAATTTTATTAACTACGTATATAAATTTTTCGCTAATTCATCAATGAATTAGCAAGATAGTATATGATATATTAAACCTCAAATTTTTCTATAATAGCTTCCAATTTCTGAGCTAAATTATAAAGCTCATCTGCTTGAATTTTAACATTTTGTATATCATTTAATTGGCTCGCTACACTAGCATTTACTTCTTCTGTTGAGGCTGCTGACTGCTCAGATACACATGAAATGTTCTGTATATTCGAAGTAAGCATATTGCTATTAGCTAACATTGATTCAATATTTTCATTCATTGCAGAAATTTTTTCTATTATACTTGCAATAGATTTATTTAATTTTTCAAAGCTTTGTTCTGTAATGGAAACTGCTGAATTTTGATTTTCTACATCAGACCTTATATTGTCCATATTCACAGCTGCAGTTTTTGTCGTTTCTATAACTCTATTAATTATATTTCTAATATGCTCCGCAGATGAACCAGATTGTTCAGCAAGTACTCTAACCTCTTCTGCAACCACCGCAAATCCCTTTCCATACTCTCCTGCTCTTGCTGCTTCTATAGCAGCGTTTAAGGCTAACAAATTAGTCTGAGAGGATATATTTGATATTGTACTTAATATTTGGTCAATATCCTCGGTTTCTTTCACTAAAACTCCAATGCTATCAGAAATTTGTGAAACTCCGTTTATAGTGCTTTCATTTTTTGTCTTAAGTTCTTTAAATGCATCCATTGTCCTTTCACTGCTGACTTCCATCTCGTGACTTTCAGTATTGATTTTGCTATTATATTCCTTAATTTTTGATAAGTTGTTATTAAATTCAGTTGCAATATCAGAAGCTCTATCTATTTCAGAAGCCTGTTCTTGAACTCCCTTTGAAATTTCATCCATTACTCTTGCTATTTCTTCGGAAGAGGTAGTAACTTCTTCTGCCTGCTTAGTAAGATGTTTAGAAAAATCTAATACATGATCCGCAGAATCTTTAACTGATAGTACCAAATTCTTAACACTATTAACCATATTTGAAAATCTTTTCCCAAGCTCTCCAAGCTCATCGGAACTATTTATATTTGTGACTACTGTTAAATCGCCAGCTTCACCCTTTTTCATAGCTTCTTTTAAATGATTAATATGATTTGTTAGATTTTTAGAAATTGATATTCCAACTCCTAAGGCAGCTATAATAAATAAAAGGGAGAATCCAATAAGTATTACTGCATTAGAAATAATTTTAGAATATACTTCACTAGTATCAATCATTCCAATTAACTTCCAACCAGATTTTTCATTATTTAACGAATAAATAAATTTATTTTTCCCATTGAATTTATCCTGTATAAAATTTGATTTATTTTCTAATATTGATTTCACCCATGACACTTCAGATTTATCCTTAAAAGCATTTTCTACCTTCTGGTCTTGTGTATCAACATTAGTATTCACTCTATCAGGATTTAAATTTTTCCCTGACAGCTCTTGATTTTTTGTGGCTAACACTATTCCTGTTTTATCCATTAGTAGTATTTCACCAGTGTTTTCAATTTTAGTGTTATTAAACAGCTGAGCTATATTTTCTATATCAATATCTATTCCAGCGACCCCTATTGGATTTCCTGCATCATCTAATATCTGCTTCGTAGCTGTTACTACAGTCTTACCAGTTGCTAAATCTTTGTACGCATCCTGCCAAAGCACTTTACTATTGGAAATCGAGTCCTTATACCATGATTTTCCTGTTGGATCATAACCTTCTGGAAGAGTTGTTTCAGGATATATATACATGCTTTTATTGTTTGTTGCAATATAAACATTTAATATTTGTGGATTACTTTTAACTATGCCCTTAAGCTCTTTTTTCACAAGATCCCCATTGGGATTTGCAAGTGCCGCCTTCGCTATTGAATTCTCAGTTATCTGAGATAATTCCGCTTCATAACTATTATAAGTTTGATCTATAACATTGTTTACACCTTCTATGGACTTATCTATTGAACTAACATAAGAAGCTTTAAGATTATTATAAAGTATTATATTTGAAATGATACCTGCTGTGCACATAGGCACTAAGATTATTAATAAAAAAGTCACAATAAGTCTTTTCTTTATAGATTTAAATTTCATTTATTTGCCCCTCCCAAATACTACAATTGCAGCAGTATAGATGCATATTTCTTAAAATTTAAAAACAGCTAACAAGTAGATTAAACTACAATTAAAATTTGCTGTCATTTTAAGGCCTTTTTCTTCTGCTCATACGATTTCTATGGACGTATCACGTGATAATTCTTTTGTTTTGCAAGTTATGTCATATTACTACTTGTTTGTGTATTGAAACTTATTAATTTTTTAAAACATATGTTGTAATTTAAACTTTAGTTATTGCTCAACTCCCCTTATAAATCCCTTCTCTCCTTAAGCTTCATATGATAAATTCTTATCATTACTTCTGCCTTGTTTCACTATAATTACATTCCATATACTTAACTGTTTTATGTATTTCTTAAATATAATTTTATGCATCAATATATATATTTTAACATTTCATGCTTAATTTCTCCAGCTATGCTTGGGTACAATGCCATTTTATTCAATATTTTTTTAATATTATTTATAGAATATACATATTTTTTATAAATAATCATTTTTAAATCTTTACATGTAACATTTCTATTAAATATCAATTGATTTCTTCTTAATTTCTTAATCTATACATATTTTTCACACATGTAAAAATCCACAACTTTTCATAAGTTTAATGATAAAATCTAGATTCATCAGATTACTATCTATACAATTACATATAATTTCCTTATTCAAGAAAAAAGTCTCATAGCATTATAATAAAAATACTAAATGCTATGAGACCTTATTTTTGTACAAACTCAACTGTATTTATAATATCAGCTTGTACTACACTTAACTGTTATATATTAATATATCATTAAGATTATATTGAATTATTTTTAATTTGCAGGATAATCATTGATAGATTGTTTCATAGTACCTGATTTTACAGTACCACCTGTATTATTTATTACATGTGTTATTTCACCATTACCATTTAAGAATACAGAGCATGCATGATGTACCTTTATTCCAGCCGCATTTGGAACTTCTATTCCGTTATTCTCTGCTACAACAGCATCTCTAAAGTAAGAGTAAATACCTGATCCATAAAGTTCATGGGAAGTAACTGAATCAGCTACTTTGTATGAAGCATAACCATTTTGAGTACCATTATTGCTCATCCAAGCAGCTTGATTTGGAACATCATATGGCAGTTCACTTTGATAGAAGTATACTTTTCCGCCATTACCATTCCATAAAGTTTGGTACTCTTCAAAATGTTCAACGAACAATCCATACATTGTTACATTATTGCCATTTACAATGACACCATTTTTTGCATTATTAACTGTCCATCCAACACCATCACCATGGTCTGCACGCCATACCCAAAAATCATCGCCAATAACATTATTACTATTTATCTTTAAACTTGTATCAGCATTTCCTACTCCTGCTCCTCCAATTCTAAAGAATAAATCACTAAGGCTTGTAGGATTAGCTGAATGGTCAACTGAACTACCATCTTGTCCGACTTGTAATAATACTGGTGAATCTTTTGCTCCAGCATCGAAAAGAAGTCCAGAAACTTTTACACCATCAACATCTGCTATGTTCATTGCTGCAGTGCCATTGTCTGGGATTAAAGTTGCAAGTCCAAGACCTAAGATAACTGTATTAGCTCTTGTCACATTGATTGCCTGGCTTAAATGATATATTCCAGGAGTAAAAATAATGTTCTTTCCTTGGCTAAGTGCTTGATTTATGCTTTGAGCTGTAGCAGTATCTGGTTTTGCTATATAGAATTGATCAATAGGTAAAGATGTACCTTGACCTATTCCATTTGACCAAGTTATTCCTTGAGCATTCTTTCTAAGCTCTGGTACAAAAACTTGATAGTTTCCGCTATCATCAATATAAAGGAATGGCTTTTCTCTAACAGCTGGTGCTTGATTAACAACTGTATTTGGCGTTGATGGATAAGCATTGTCATTTGTAGGTGCACCATTATTACCTACGAAAACCATATTCCAGTTAGCACCATTCCAAGATCCCATTTGACTGTTTCTAGTAAAAAATTGTTGCTGTGATCCAGAACTAATTGCACCATCAATTTTTGAATCGGCTATAAATCCACCACTAGACCAAGCATAATCATAGTTAGTTCCTAGAGGATCCCATAATGACATCCCACCCTTAACATGGACACGTCTCATTGGTGCAGCTTGTGATACCGCCCAAGTTAAAGTACCTGCTGGCGCTACATTACTAGAAGAATAGGTTGGAGTTACAGCAAAATTTTCAGCTGTTCTCCAGAAGTTACAAGTTGCATTACCTCCCATCCAATCAGCTTCACTACGTACTGCACCAGTAATGTTAACATCATCTGGTGTTTTTCCAAGGCCCATTACTGAAGTATAGAAACCTACATTAACATTAACGTTATATGAACCTGGTTTGAATAAAAGTGCATATCTTTCATCACCAAATTGATTAGTTTCCATTTGATTAAATACATTATCTACAGTATTTTGTATACTTGCACTTGACATTGATGGATCAAATATTTTAACATTTGGCCCTAAGTCTACAGTACCATCTACTGGCCCAGAAGCATCTGGTGTCCCATATACTTCAAATTCCCATAAAGAATAACCATAGACAGTTGTTCTTCCTGTTCCATACATTCTTACATATCTTCCTGTTACATCAGAATTAAAAGTTATATTTTCTACCCCGCCTGTTCCACCTGTTTTTGTATAAGCATCTACCCAATTTACATTATCTGTTGATACTTGGATTTTATAATCTTTTGCTGCTGCAGTTTCCCAGTTTAGTTTTACTCCTGATACGCTGTAACTTCCTCCCAAATCTACAGATATCCATTGAGGATCACTTCCTTGAGCAGACTCCCACCTAGTTCCTGTATTTCCATCAAAAGCTAAAGATGCAGTACTTGCGCCTGTAACTGATGATGCCGCTGCTGACTTATTTAATGCTATATTTGTAGCTGACACTGCTACAGGAGTACCATATACTTCAAATTCCCATAAAGAATAACCATAGGCAGTTGTTCTTGATGTTCCGTACATTCTTACATATCTTCCAGTAGCATCAGAATTGAAAGTTATATTTTCTACTCCGCCTGTTCCACCTGTTTTTGTATAAGCATCTACCCAATTTACATTATCTGTTGATATTTGAATCTTATAATTCTTTGCTGCTGCAGTTTCCCAGTTAAGCTTTACTCCAGATATATTATAATTTCCACCTAAATCTACAGCTATCCACTGAGGATCACTGCCTTGAGCAGATTCCCATCTAGTTCCTGTGTCTCCGTCAAAAGCTGAAGCAGCAGTATTTGCACCTGTAACTGAGGATGAAGTAGCTGGTTTATTTAATGCAATATTAGTTGATGCTGCAGCAGCTTCTGTAATATTTTTTACAAAAGCAGCTGCTCCTGTAGTATTTTCTACAGAAACATCTGATGCTACCTTACTGTCTGTACCTAAATCCACAGTTTCAGCCTTTGTAACAAATGTTGGTGCCATAAGCATAGTAGCACATAGGGACAAAGAAAGTGTTAATGATAAAATTTTCTTGTTTCTCCTAATCATTATTAAACTACCTCCTAAAATATAATTTAAGCTCCCTCTTAAAAACATATTTAACCTAAAGATGACTAGCTACATTTTAGCTAAACCTCCTTTCTAAAAAATTTTCATATGCTCTGTGCAACAAATGAATTGATTTACCTAACTGCTTTAAAGTTAAGTTTTATATTATCCTTCGATAACGCAAATCTCGAAACCGATTTAGTAATTTACGAGATGAAGGTCAATACCATATTTTTATGTAATAAATCTAGAACATCAAATTACTAACAAAGATAAGTTTTTATGCCTCACTTTCAAACTTAAATGTTTACATAAAGAGTTTTTATATACAATATATCTAAAATCTTCATATCTACAGTTATTCTTTTAAGATATAATACGATTAATTATCATTATTTTGATTACTAATTTATAAACTTAATAAAAATAAATTCATTTATTGATAGTTTTGTGGTAAATAAAAATTAGAAAGTAATACAAAAAAATTATATTTATGATGTGATCCTTTATGATGTGCTTCATTATAATTAATTACTTGAAGTTTCAAGAAGTTCTTAAAATACTATATCAACCAAAACCCTTTTGCTTAATATACCATTTTATACATATTTTATAATCGTTTTTACATAATGTCAAATAATTTTAATAAATAATTTTTACTCTTGATATTCAACGATAAATTAACCTTAACTGCACATTTTGATAATAGCAAAATAAAAATTTCACGTACATATTTATTTCTTAAAACGTGCATAATTAAGCTTAAAATGCAATTTTCTTCTATTTCCTTCGAAAATTCTCTTTTTATTATACAAAACGTACATTTATTGCTATTAATGTTGACTTTTTGTAAATATATGCTATTTTAATAACAAAACAGAATATCCTATACGTCCCTTACAATTCAGTATGCCTCTTATGCTATTTCTTAATCTTTTAGCAATTTACCTTTACACTACTCTTTTTATAATTCTATATTCTTTTTTCTACAAAATAGCTTATTATTTAAATTTTTCAAAAAATTTAAATATAAAAAAATAAATTAATCGGAGGATGGGTCTGCATAGAAATAAACTATTAAATCTAGTTATTTGTTCCTTAATGGTACTTTCAGGTCTCTCAATTCCAGTACGTAGTTATGCCGACACTATAACCTCAAGCTGATATCAAAATTTTGAATCAGGTAATGAATTCTCTGCTGGAACAAACACTACAGTAACCTTAGATTCAACTGGTGGGAATACTGGCGGATCTTTTTGATGATATCTATTTTGCTGCACAAGCATCAGATCCATTTCCTTCATTTAACACTGGAGCTCAACCAGTTAATATTTCAGGACAGATTGAAGCTGAAAAATACACCAGCATGAATAACGCAGCAACAGAGGAATGTTCTGAAGGTTGTCTAGATGTTGGCTGGATAGACTACAGTGTCAATGTAACAACAGCAGGACTTATACTATGGATTTAAGGATTGCAGGAATTAATCCAACAGGTACATTACAACTTCAAAAGAACAATACTGTACTTGCTACAGTTATTCCTCCAAATACAAATGACTGGCAAAATTGGACAACTGTTTCAACTAAAGTTTCTCTTGATACATGAGTACAAACATCAAGAATTTTTTCTACAGGTGCTTCAGTTAATTTGAACTGGATTCGTTTTACTTCCGGTACAAATACCAAACCAACTGTCGTTGGATATATACCAACATGGAGTTTTGATTGTTATAAAACTATTGACTTAAACGTTCTCACACATATTTGCATAGCCTTCGCTGAACCAGATTCTTCTGGTAATCTGTCCTTAGATATTTCTGATGCTGATATAAATGCATGTGTAAATAGAACTCATGCAGCAAATGTAAAGGTGCTTTTATCTTTAGGTGGAGGTTCTGGTAATCCTAATTATACTAAATTACTACAATCACAAAATCGTTCAGCATTCTGTGATAAAATTTTGCAGTATATAAATAAATATAATATAGATGGAATAGATGTAGATTTAGAAGTCAACTCTTACAATAATTTAGATTCAAATTGGGAGCCATTTATTAATGATCTTTATGCAAGATTAAAACCTCAAGGAAAGTTATTAACATCTGCAGTTGCTGACTGTGAAGGAGATCTTCTTCCTGCAACAGCATTTAATAAACTAGACTTAGTAAATGTTATGGCTTAAGATTATGCTACTGCAGTTAACAGCCTTAATTACTTTGTTAATACTAAACACGTAGCTAAAGAGAAACTTGTATTAGGAGTGGCTTTCTTTGGGTATACAAGCTCTGGTGAATATATAGGTTATAAAGATATAATTGCACAATATCCTGATGCCTGGAATGTAGATTCTTATGCCGGTATTCATTATGTGGACGCAGCAAGTATGCGTGATCAAACAATATTAGGCAAAGGCTATGGCGGAATTATGATTTGTGAATTAAGTTTAGATGCACCTGGAAATAAATCGTTATTAAAAGTAATTGGCGATAATATTAAATAGGATTTTACTCTTTCTCTGTTTTTCATATATTTAATAAAACTAAAAACCATGCATAAATAAAAATACAAATTCCTTATGCATGGTTTTATTTTTTTTAATTTCTAGCATGATAAAAAGTCAATTAATTACCTAAGTTAATTTCGTTAGGGATTACAACCCAGCCTATAGAATTAAACGCTACATCCATATCATGATTATTATTTTGTGTAAAAATGAAACCTGTTTTGATGCCAACTTCTTTAAGCTTTGATAAAGAACGGTCCAACAATCGTTTTTCAATTTCATTAACTCTATATTGATCATATATAGCAATATGATATATAAATCCCCTTATACCATCATTTCCACATAATAAAGCTCCGATTACTTTTCCATTATCTGTGCATGCTACAGAACTAGCACCTGGATTTTTTCTTAAATATATTTCTAATTCTTCTTTTGTAACAGAGCTTTCAAGAAATGATGTTCCAAAAATTTCATTCCATAATTTAAGTACTTGATCTATATCTAACTCTCTCATAGCTTGTACTACTATTGTATTATTCATTTATTTCACCTGCTCTAATTAAATTATTATGTCTATATATTTATATTAACACTGTATTATTTTATTAGATACATAATTTAATATATATTTTTAATCAATTGAAAAGTTTCATAACTTTTACCCTATTACTTATGATATTTTCTATAATTTCTTGAATATGCACGAACTCCATCTGACCATATTATATGATTATGAATATCCATTAATTTATTTTCCATAGCTTAAGCCCATCATATTCTTAACAATTTTATATATTCTATTAATTCATATCCTAAAAGGCGAATAGCTGATATGTCTAGTATATTATAAATTGATTTACTACCTGTTACTTCTTTAATACAAATTCTATAAAAAAATAGGGCTACTGCACTAATTATGATATAATACTCTCTTATCTATGTTAGACTGAAAGTACTTCATTATTTAGTAAGGTAAACCCTATTCTTATTAAATCTTTTCTATAGTCACTTTTTAATGGTTTATTAAATATTTCTCAGCCCCATATATGCTGACTGCTCCATCAGCTGCTGCTGTAAGCACCTGCCTTACTTCCTTTGTTCTAATATCTCCTATTGCAAAAATTCCATCTATATTTGTTCTACAGCTTTCATCTGCAATAATATAACCATTTTTATCCAAATCTACTAAATCTTTAACCAATTCTGTTTGAGGCTCACTTCCAATGGCCACAAAAACACCATTGACTTCTAAATCCTTCACCACATTATCCTTAGTGTTTTTAATTTCTAAACCACTTAATTTTTCTTCACCTTTAAGTTTAGTAATTACGCTATTCCAAATTATTTCTACATTATTTGTTTCAAGCAACTTTTTTTGAGATGCTTTATTAGCTCTCAATAAATCTTTTCTAACAATTACATATACCTTTTCAGCAATTCGGGAAAGATGAAGAGCATCTTCTACTGCTGTATCTCCTCCACCTATAACAGCTACTACTTTTTCTCTATAAAATCCGCCATCACAAGTAGCACAGTAAGATATTCCTCTACCCATAAATTCATCTTCTTTATCAATATTTAATTTCTTTGGCTTTGCACCCATTGATAAAATTACTGCCTTACTTTCATAAGTTTGAGAACCAGTTATAACTTTTTTTATATCACCATCTATTTTTAAGTCTATTACTTCCTCATACTTCATAATTCCACCAAATTTTTTTGCGTGCTCATACATGATATTTGCAAGTTCTGAACCTGTTATATCAGGAAATCCTGGGTAATTCTCTACTTCATTTGTATTAACTATCTGACCGCCTTCATATTGCTTTTCAATCATTAACGCATCTAGTCCTGCTCTGCCTGCATATAATGCTGCTGTAAGTGCTGCCGGACCTCCTCCAATAATAATAATATCTTTCATATTACATCACCTCTTCTATTAACAATTTGTATATTTTCTTATAATATACAAGTTATAATATTCCAATAAATAATTCCTAATTCATTTATTTTAAAATAAATTTTATTCAATTATATTTTGCCATTTATTATTTTATAATATTATATTACTCTCAACGATATAATTAATCAACTATTTTTTATAAATAAAATTAAACAAAAATTATCGTTACAATCATTTTATTTTCATACCTCTAATACCTTTTGAATTTCTAATTCTGTTAAAGATCTATATTGACCTTTCTTTAAAGATTTATCTAAAGTCAATCCTCCAATCGAAATTCTCTTTAAATATATTACATAACAACCTACTGCCTTTAGCATACGTTTCACTTGGTGCTTTCGCCCTTCTGAAATAGTGAGATAACCAGAAACAACAGGCTGATTATAATAGTTTGAGTCTATATTTTTCATATTGCTAATATCTATTTCGTGCTTTAAATCCTTATACATGCCAAACTTATCTATTTCTATTTTTGCAGGTTTTGTTAGTATCTTTTCACTTTGTCCAATGCATATACCCTGTTCTAATTTTTTTCTATCCCCTTCATCTAAGGAACCTAATGCCCAAAAAAAATAAGTTTTTTCAACATGCTTTTCTGGATACATTATTTTATGTTCGAATTCACCATCATTTGTGAGTAATAATAAGCCTTCTGTATCCTTGTCCAATCTCCCAACATGAAATACCCCATTCATGTTATCCTTATGTAAAAAGTCAAATACTGTCTTATGAATTTCATCAGTCTTTGCAGTAATGCAGCCAGCAGGCTTATGAAACATATAATATGCTTTTCCTGTGTATGAAACTATCTTATTGAGATATTCAATAAGATCATAGCTCTCATCAATTTCTATTGCAGGTTCAGTAATAATCTCTCCATTTACCTTTACATTACCTTCCTTAATATAAATCCTAACTTTTTTTCTGCTCCCAACAGCTGCTTCTGCTAAAAATTTATCCAATCTCATATCTAACTTATACCTTTTCCTTTGTAAAATATTTAAACCTTTATTTTATAACAGACCTTTTATCAGTATAACATAAAAATAAGGCACACAAAAATTGCATACCTTCTAATTTATACAGCACTTTTATATGATAACATCTTTATTATGCCTTAAAAATTTTCGAGAAATTTGTATCATCTTTAAGTTTAATATCTTTCAATATATCCTTATACTTAATTTCAAATTCTGCGTGATCACCAAGTGCATGCATAACTCCTATGCTAATACCTAAAGAATCTTTAGTCATATAACTAAATTCACTTCCCATATTATCCGATGGATCTGTAGCTAAAAGTCTTTTTTTCCAATCATCAGAAGTAACCATATTGATTTCAGATTTATATTCAGACTCGTACTCACTATTTACAGCTTTAAATTTCCCAATAACAAGCATATTAGCAAAATCATCGTTAATATCTACAATATCACTTAATCTTAGTTTTCTTTTATTTTTAATATCTAGATTAGTTGTATAAAATAGATTACTTGGATGTGCAGCTCCCAAAACATTTCCTACTCCTGAATAAATTATACTAAGAAGCTCCGGCTCCTGACAAACAATTTTATAATCTATATCAATAGTTATATCACCATCCACATCTTTATAATAATTGTTACCTTTTAATGCTTCATTTTTAATAATCTCATTTAGTTCTTTTTGCTTCTTAGCGTCATTAAAATTAATTATTTGAGGATAATTTATCTTAGTTCCTTTATTATTATAAGTTTCACTTATGATTTTGTATGAACTTTGTGACAAAGACTTCGCATTATCTTGAGCAATATTTTCATTTGATTTATTACTTTCAATTTTAGAGTTTTCAGCGAAAACACTATTATTCCCCATAACTTCTTTTGACGAATCAACTGTCTTTCCGTTGCATGGCACTGTTATTGCCATTGCTCCTATAAGTATTAATCCAACACATAATTTTCTAAACATACCTTCCTCCTTTATACATATATTTTTCTCAAACTCATATTCTAACTAATAGCTTCTGAAAATAAACGTGTCTATGCTTAATTAAAAAATTAATTAAGCACTAAATATATTTCTTAATTATAGTATAAACATAAAATTGAATCCAATAACATAATAATTAGAACAAAATTGCAGGTGGCTGTAGATCCGGAGATTTTTTTATGCATCTGCTTTTCCGAACGCATGTGAGAAAAATTTGGCAGGCAAATAAAATTTATTTTTTATTCTTTTTCATACTGAACCTAATTAGATAGCCTTTTCCATAAGTTATCTATAGATTGCCCAATAATATAATTTCCTAAAAAGAATAAAAAACAAAGCTGCCACAGAATGATTAAAAAGTCACTCTGAGACAGCTTCATTTTTTAAATCCGTCACAAATCTCTATAGTCTTACCCTTAAATTAACTATTTTTGCACTCTAACCGGATTTCCCCGTAATTCTTTACTTCTACTGCATTTACATTTTCATAGAGAGATTTATAGCAATTCCACAAAGCTTTGTAATCAACCCCTAGTACTGAAAAATAAATACAGCAAAGAATTTCATATAATAAAAACCCCTTTTCCCAATAAATATACCATAGATAATTTATTTGTTATCTAACTTACTTACACCTATATAGTAGCATATTCTTAAGAAAGAAGATTGTAAAATATTGCTCACTTTTTTGTAAGATTTTTTTTATAGTTTTGAATAGATACCCCCATTAGTTTTTTAAATTGCTTACATAAATGACTTTGATCGACTAAATTAAGATCTTGAGCCAAATTCGTCTTTGACTCAGAATCATGTATATAAGATTTTAAAATTCTCATTTTTGCTTGTATATGATATTGGTTAGGCGTTACTCCCATTTCCTTCTTAAAAAGACGAATTAAATAGTACTTTGACAAATGAAATGCTCTTGCAAGTTCATCTAGATCAAATTTTTTATCTGCATTTTTCTTTATGTATTCAGCAATCAATAATGCAGTTTCATTTTTAGCTCCCCGTGCATCTGAAGAATCTTTTTCCATAGCACTACTGATTAAATTGAGAATAGAGTCTAAAAATTGCTTTTCATCATGGCTGCTTTTAAAGATTTCACATAAATCCCACATATCTTCAGGCCGTTTCATTTTAATAAAATATTTACTGAACCTGATGCTTTCTACTTGTTTTCCCAACTCATTTTTAAAACATATTGTTATATACTCATATTTAGAATCAGTTGTTATAGCTATCCCAGTATTTGATGGAATAATAAAGATCATACTTCCCTCTAATAAACAGCTTATATTATTTATAGTAAATAGAGCACTCCCCTTAGTAATGGCTCCTACACAAAAACTTTCATGACTATGAAGCGGGAAGCAATGATTACTTTCTCCATGTAGAATTTCAACCGAGCCTTTTTCATAAAATTTGATATTATTTTTCATATCTTATCTCCCCGAATTAAATAATCACATGCAATATTTTATAACATTACATAATAAAAATAAATAGGTAATATATGAAAAAAGTATATATATCCAGCTTTAAATTTAATATTTATATTATGGATTATTTTAAGGTAGGAAATACTTATATAAAAAGTAAAAATCCCTATAGAGTGAATGTTTATACTGTACACTCTGTAGGGATTTTTTATATGTAAAACTAACTTACATTTGTAAAGTTTAATACATTTTATTTACTTTATTGAGTATATCTTTTTCATGATAATTATAGCTTAAATTTTTGTACCATTTCATTAAGTTTTTGAGCAAGCTCTGCCTGATTTTGTGCAGTTAAGGCTACTTGTTCTATAGCTTTTGTAGTTTCACTCATGCTATCCTTTATCATTTCAGCTTCCTCACTTGATTTTTGCGATGCCTGAGTCATATTTTGAATAGCTTGGCTAACTTGTCCAACTGTAGCGGTAATCTCTTCAGACATAGCAGCAATTTCTTCAGACATGTTACTTACAAAATTCGAATCATTATAGTACTTATTACCTACTTCACTATAATCATTAAATTGTTCATGTACATTTTTATTTACAAACTCTAATATATCACTACCTGTGCTAATGCTGCTATTAAATGCCAGCTGAACTTTAGCAATAGTACTTTGAATATTTACTACTGCGTCAGATGATTGCTCTGCAAGTGTTCTAACTTCTTCTGCTACTACCGCAAAACCCTTTCCCTGTTCTCCTGCTCTTGCCGCTTCAATTGCAGCATTTAATGCAAGTAAATTTGTTTGTTCTGCTATACTTCCAATTGTTTCTGCCATAACTTTTATACTATCTACTACTTTTCCATCTTCAATAGCTTTCTGCATCTTTTCCTGCTTTTCAACATATATTGCTCTAGTTTCATCAATAGCTTTTTGGCTATTATTTTTAACTTCTATAGATCTTTCCTTAGACTGATTTGCATTACTACTTCCTTCCATAGCTTTAGAAGAAAGTATGTTAACACTTGAATCTACTTCTTCAATAGATGCATTTATTTCCTCCGTAACAGCACTGGACTCTTGCATTGCGGAAGCAATAGTATCTACTGATTCATCTATTGTAACAGCCTTTGAAGATATTTCTTCAACCGTTGCTGAGAGTTCTTCTGATGCTGCACTCAAATCTTGTGAATTTTCCATAATTGCTTTTACTAAACTTTTTACGTTTTCTTGTGCTACATTTAAAGCTTCACCTGTTTGTCCAAATTCATCTTTTCTTGTAAGTTCAATTGCAGTTGAAAAATCATATGTTGATAGTCTTTGTGCTAGCTCCTTTATCTTTCTTAATGGAGCTACTATATTCCTACTTAATATGTATGCCATAAATAAAATAATTAGAAAAGCTATTACTGTAACAACTACTATTGTGTATCTAACACTGTTAAATTCAGATGTGTTATTTAAGTTAGCTTGTTCTGCTGCTTTAATATTTGCATCAATACTTTTTTGTATATTATCAAGCAAAGAATTTTTAATTGTGGTTAAATCACCATTACTAATTTCAACTGCTTCATCATAGTTACCATCTTTTGCAATGTCAATTGCTTTATTTCGTACTTGTATGTAATTTGCTAAATCACTTTTTAAAGCATTATAAGTTTGCTTTTCATCTGGATCTGAAATTAAACTTTCGTATTCATTCATACTCTGATCATTTTTTGTGTCTAAGTCGGTGATAGTCTTCATATATCCATCTAATTTTGTTTGATCTCTCTCAAAAACAAGCCTATTATATGTAGCTCTCATATCATTTATATTTCCTTTAATTTCACCTAAATCTCTAATAGATATTAAATTACATTTATATAAGACATCTGCACTGCTATTTATTTTAGCAGAACTTAATATACCTTCAGTTCCTATTGCAATTATAAAAATACAAATTACAAAAAATACTGAGACAAGTTTTTTCTTAACGCTTAAATTAACAAATAATTTCATTTTAACTCCACCCTTTTTATAATATACTTTACATTTTTCATTACAGTTAGTATAAATATGTTACTTAAATAGTTATAATTAAATAATTATTCTATTCTTAAAAACATAAATTACATAAAATTGACACTTTTCACCATTGTAATAACTTTAAACTCTTTTAATGATATCGTAAAATAATTTTTCAATTATTAGTATGTATTAGAGCTTTACCTATTACAAAATTTAACCATACTTTTTACAAAATTCAATGTTATCTGCTTTAAATGTATATTTTTTTACACTAAAAGAATATCTTAGAATATTCAACCTATTATATAAAATATTTATATCAATAATTCTTTTGATGTATAAAATATGTACTTTAATACATTATTTCGATGGCGCTCTTCTGAATTAAATTTACAAATATATAGTAACAAAATAGCTAGAAATTATGCTCAATTACTCTTTTTTATATCTATCTAATTTTCTTTTGTTCTTTTAATTTATATTTGTAATTTCATTAGAATTGTTATCAAATACGTATACTCCTGTTCTTTAATTTTCTCATTCTCATTCTCCTTCCTCCCCCATATTTTTAATATTTCTATATTTTTCTTTAAAATCCTTTATTATTTTACATTATTAAACATAATTTGAATTAACTCGCTATGTAGAAATATAAAATTAGAAAGAATCATATAGTTTGTTTTATGCAGTATACCTTCTCCATTTTTCAAATTATCAAAAATAATTATTTCTTCCGGGTCAAAATCACCTATAGAACAAAATCGCAGGCGACTGCATAACTAATGATTTTTTTATGTATCTGCCTTTTTAAGCGGATGCGAGAAAGAAAATATTAATTTTTAATTTTAGAAATCCACTCGAATTTAATTTATAGAAAGTGTGTTAAATCAGCAATCACTAAAATATTATTATTAAATGAATATAAAAGAGGTAGCTTTAGAGTGATTGAGTGACATTGTGAAAGATAATAAGCATTAGTTAATTATTGCTAGAAACTGTTATAAATCTAGTAAATAAATTTGACTTATTTGGACATTTACAATTAACCTCTAAAGGAATATATTACTATCTATACCATTTAAACAGAGATATCTCTAAAAAATACAAAAAAATTTAGGAGGAAATTTTATGAATTCAGAAACAATATCAATTTTAATTTTCGTAGGTATTGGAATCGTAGGGCTAATTGTAGTACTTTATGGCATAGGATTCACAAGTATCGGAACAGATGAAGTAGGCATAGTAGAAAAATGGTGGAGCTTAAAAGGCTCTGTGCCAGCTGATGGTTTAATTGCATTAAGAGGTGAAGCTGGTTATCAACCACAAGTACTTAGAGCTGGTGTTCATTTTAAAACACCATTTAAGTATAAAGTAAAAAAAGTAAGACTGGTAACTATTCCACAAGGGCAAATAGGTTATGTATTTGCAAGATCTGGTGAAAGCCTTTCAGATGGACAAACTTTAGGAAAAGTTATTCCTGAGTGCAAATCCTTTCAGGATGTAATTGCCTTTTTAAATAATGGTGGACAAAAAGGTCCTCAAAGGCAAATTCTTCGTGAAGGTACTTATGCCTTTAATTTAGCTCAGTTTATTATAATCACAAAAGATAAAGTTCACTCAATATTTACTTCAAAGGATGAATCAGCACAAATAGAAACTATGAGAAGTGATTTACTAAGAGTTAATGGCTTCCTTCCTGTAGTTATATCAAGTTCAAAAAATCTTGAGCAAGATGAATTCGGAAACACTATTAAAACTAAAGACACAATTGGAATTGTCACTGTTAATGAAGGACCAACTCCAGATAATGGAGCAATTATAGCTCCATTAGTTGGTGAAGGCATTACAAATGAATATTACCACAATAACTTTCAAGAACCAGAAAAATTCTTAGCTGCTGGTGGTAGAAAAGGTAAGCAGATGCAGGTGTTAACTGATGGTGTTTACTTTATTAATAGATTGTTTGCAAATGTAGACATAGTTCCAAAAAGTATCATAGATATTGGTTACGTTGGTGTTGTTGTAAGTTATTTCGGTGAAAAAGGTGAAGATGTATCTGGAGCAGGCTATTCTCATGGAGAGCTTGTTGAACAAGGTAAAAAGGGTATTTGGAAAGAATGTATGATGCCAGGTAAGTATCCATTCAATACTTATGCAGGTAAAATCATTCCAGTGCCTACTACTAATGTTATATTAAAATGGATTAGCGGTCAGGTTGGAGATCATAAATTAGATGATAACTTAAAAGAAATTAGTTTAATTACTAAAGATGCTTTTGAACCTAATCTCCCACTTACTGTAGTATTTAATATTGATTACAGAAAAGCTTCTTCAGTAATCCAAAGATTCGGTGATATTAAATTACTTATTGAACAATCCCTTGACCCTATGGTTGCTGGTTATTTTAAAAATATTGGACAAACCAAGACTTTAATTGAATTAGTGCAAGATAGAAGTTCTATTCAAGAACAAGCATCACAAGAAATGAAAGAAAAATTCAAGCTATATGATTTAGAATTGCAAGAAGTATTGATAGGTACACCTGCTGCTTCTTCAACAGATAAAAGAATTGATCTTATCCTTGCACAGCTTAGGGATAGACAAGTTGCTCTTGAAGAAATAAAAACAAATGAAGCAAAGCAGAAATCAGCAGAAAAACAAAGAGAACTTAATGAAGCAATTGCTAAAAGTGCAGCTCAGGCAGCCCTTACTCAATCAAGTATCGATATAGAAGTTGCTGATAACAAAGGTAAATCTGAATTAAAACTTGCTGAACAATTAGCATTAAAAACTCAAAAGCTTGCTGAAGCTGATAAATACAAGAGAACTCAAGAAGCTGATGCTTTAAAATATACAAAAGAAGCTGAAGCTGCTGCCAATGCAAAAGCTACTGAGCTTAATGCTGCTGCTAATGCAAAGCAGGTAGAATTGCAAGCTAGTGCTGAAGCATTCAAGCTTGAAAAAGTAGGTGCCGCTCAAGCTTTAAATATCAAAGCTGTTGCAGAAGCTACTGCAGAACAAGAAACAAAGGTTGGTCTTGCAAAAGGTACTGCTGCCAAAGCTTTAGTTGAGGCCTATGGCGGACCTGAACTACAAGTTCAACAAAGTGTATTAACTGCTTTTGCAGAAGCCTTAAAGATAAGTAAATCTCCGCTTGTACCACAAACAGTATTTATGGGAGGCGCTGATGGAAAAACTCCTAATGCTATGGAAGGAATTTTGAGCATGATTTTAGCTAATATGGCGAGTTCTAATGGATCAATAGTAAACATGAGTAAAACTTCCCCTTCTCCATTAACTAATGAAACAAATAATATCTCTACTAATGAATCAGAAATAGCTAAACAAGAAGATAGTATTTCTGCTAAGAAACCAGAAATTTAAATCCTATTTTTATTCTTAATTTAGATTTCTGAATAAACAAAATCAGTAAAGATTAAATAGGTAGACCTCAGAAATAATTTTCTGAGGTCTTTCTTCTCATAGAACCCTTCATACTTATCTCGAACACGGCTCTTGATAAATCTAGATCACTCATAATAGTGATACAACGCCCTTTTTCTATTTTTAAGTGCAAGCCTTTTTCCTATATTTGTACATATTTCATGCACTTATTATTGATTGCAATGTAATAATAAAACTTTATATATAAAAATAAGAGGCTTACGCCTCTTTGATACCCCTTAATAACCATCCCCAGCCATATTATAATTAAGCAACTGTATTTTTGTTTCGAAATTGAATTATAAAATATCCACCTACTATAATAATAATTGAACTATTTATCTTATACTTAATATCATATATAATCATCCCCTAATTATGAAATGATATAATTATTATAAGAAAATTTAAAGTAATATTTAAACCAATTTCTTTATCTTTATATTCTCACCATATCTAAATATAATCAATACTTTCTTCTTTAAATGTACAAAATACGGAACAAAAGTTTTAAATCCAAATAAAACCTATATAATTTATACTACTCCAATTTATCCATATATCTTTAGCCTTTTAATTTATATAATACCTTAAAACTGGGATTTTAAAAATTAAATTTTAAGATACTACTTCCGTTTAATCCACTGTTGATGCAAAATAAGATTTTGCCATCATTACTCCATTTCAAAAGGCTTACACTTTAAAATCACTATAGACTCTAGTATCTGATTCGATTATATCATTATTTAAATATGCAATATGTAATTCATTAATTCCCTCATTATTACTGCTAATATAAGCCACTTTTCCTTCTGTTATCACATCTAAGCTGGATATATTGCTATTAGCTAGTAACTTATACTCTCTCGTATTTATGCTATATAAATACATACCATAATCTCCATTAATATTGCCATAAAATATTAAATTTCCATCCTTTAAAGGTATTGAATCAGTAATATTCCCTATTACTAACACTTCCAACGAGTTGTTATTCTCCAAATTAATCATATATAGAGCAAATTCATTTTCATGTGTTCCTATAAAATAAATTCTTTTTCCATCCAACGAAAACTTAAAATTTCTAAGTTTTAAATCTTCCATTTTCTCTAAATAGTCTAGATTAATTTTTAAATTAAGTCCTGCCTCTTGAACAAATTCTTTTATACTTATTAAATTCTTTCTCTCTCCAGTATTTATGTTTTGTATAAATAGGCTATCCTTGCTCATTCCAATATATGTGCTGCCATCAGGAGCTATTTCACATACTGATCCATCAAAAGTTTTACTAATTTTTTTTGATTCAAAATCATATAAATATGTTTTTGAATCACTATTCTCATCGTCTGAAACATAATATATTAGTCCTTTTTTATCTGGCAGTACATGTAATCCCTTTGCTAGTTTATTATCTATTTCACTTATTGTATTTGTATCAATATTAAAATCACAAATTTCACCATTATATTCATCATCCTCCTGCTTAATAGTTGTGAATGCTAAAGTGCTATTATCTATAATTACAGAGTTTGAAATATTATAAGCAGAATCTAGTTTGTTAACACTTTTTATTTGAAGATCAACTTTACTATTAGCTGACGACGTATCATTCAACGAACTACTTTTTATCACTACCGTCTTTGGACTCCTTGTATTCAATGCGTATATATATATAAGAGCATAAAAGCCTGAGATAAACAGCCCTAAGATTAGGGCAAAAATAATATAGTTTAAATATCTTTTAAACAAATTCATTCTATATATCTTCTCCTCCTCCAAACCTAATTACAACCTGTGTACCAACATTCATTTTGCTTTCTATATAGATATTACCGCCATGATTTTCAACTATGCTTTTAACAATAGCTAATCCTAGTCCAGCACTGCCTTTTTCTCTCGAATCTTTTTTTGAAACTCTATAAAAGGGATCAAAAATATGATCTAAATGTTCCTCAGGTATTCCTTCGCCTATATCCTTAACTTTCAAAAAAATAAATCTTTCCTTTCTATAGCACTCTACCTCTATTGTAGAATTAACCTTGCCATATTTAATAGAATTATCTACTAGATTTATTAGCACCTCTTTTAATTTATCCTCATCACCATTAAAGACCATGTTATCTTGTACATCACAAGATATGGATATATTATATCGTCTTCCTTTCATCCCCATTTCATCACAAGTTTTCCTAATCATTTTTGACAAATCTACTTGTGTAAAATGGTAGTTGAAATTCTTAGAAGCTGCTTTAGAAAGCTCTAATATTTCAATAACCATATTGTTCATTCGTTTACTTTCATCTATAATATACGCCATTCCTTTATCAAAAAAATTTTTATCGCTGAATCCATTATCTTTTAATATCTGTGCATATCCAAGTATAGTAGTCATAGGTGTTTTCAATTCATGTGTAACATTATCAAAAAAAGTCTTACTTTGTGTTTGAGCTTCCTTTAAGTCATTTCTGTCCTTTTCAATTATCTCAATTTGTTCTTTAATTCTAAGTGCCATCTTTTTAAATTTTTCTATTAATTCGCCAATCTCATCTTTTGACCTTATATTAATATGAATATTAAAATCTCCTGTATATATTTGATCTGTACTTTTTGTAAGTATTCTAACAGGCCTTGCAATTTGCCTTGATATTATAAAAGATGTTATAAGAATAATGAGGAAAATAACAACTGCAAAAGTATTTATAATGTATTCAAAATTTCTATTCTCATTATATAACTCTGAATAATCTTTACTGTACCTTATAATTCCAATAATATCCTTATTGTTAGATTCAATAGGAGATGAGAAATTTACAATTACATTATCATCAATATAATTTATACTATAAGATGTTTTACCTTTTAATGCATTTGAAAAATCGTCATCTGATGTACTCTTTATTGTTAGGGATGAAGATAAATTATCTCCTCTAGAATTATAAATTACTACATTACTTCCCATTTGACCCGTTAATTCTCTGGATATATCATCTCCTTCAGACTCAAGCGATACATTATTAATCTTCATATTGTTAATTAAGAAAAACTGTTTCAAATATATATCTAAATTTTTGCTTGTTTCAAGCATATCCTTATCTATACTTTTGTAAAAATTATTCTCAATAATTTTATATGTCACCAAAAGAAGTGATGCCAATCCGATAAAAGTAACAACTGCAAATGATAAAAGTATTTTATGTTGTATTGAGTATTTCATTTATTTTATTACCCTTCTATAAGAATTTATATCCAACTCCATAAATAGTCTCAATAAGATATCCTGCTTCATACTCAAGTTTTTTTCTAAGCCTCTGAACATGTGTATCAACTGTTCTAGTGTCACCTAAGAAATCAAATCCCCACACCTTATTAAGTAAATCTTCTCTCGAAAACACTCTTCCTCTATTTTCCAAAAAGAACACTAGCAGATTATATTCTTTGTTGGTTAGTTCAACTCTCACTCCATCTTTTAATACTTCTCTCTTATCTTTAAATAGTTCAATACCATCTATAACTTGTATTACATTAAATTCGTGAGCTTCTTCTGATTCAGCCATTAATTCAATTCTTCTAAAAACAGCTTTAATTCTTACAATAACCTCTCGAATATCAAAAGGCTTTGTTATATAATCATCAGCCCCTAATTCCATTCCAAGAATTTTATCAATCATATCAGATTTTGCTGTTATCATAATAATAGGTATAATATACTCACTTGTTAACTTTTTACATATATCAAAACCACTAATATCAGGTAGCATTAAATCCAATAAGATTAAATTAGGCTTAAATTCCTCTACCTGCTCCAATCCATCTTTACCATTTGAAACAACTTTAGTTATAAATCCCTCTTTTTGAATAGAATAATCTAATAAATCTGATATTGAGTTTTCATCTTCTATAATTAGAACTTTCTTTAAATTCATACTTACACCTCCATATTTAGGATAACCTATTATTATGTCTTTATAAAATAAAAATATCTATAATTTACAAGTTTGACACAATTGTTGCAAATATTGACACAATCATTGTGAGTGTTGATGTAATTATCTTTTATACTAGAAATATGATGTACATCAAAATAAAAATTTAATCATTTAAAAGGAGATAATAAATTATGAAAAAGACATTACTAATAACTACTCTTGCAGCAGCACTTGCAGTAAATTCAATGATTGCATTTGCAGCAACAAATACAAGCAATATTCAGACAACAAATCTAGCTAATGCTTCAGCTCCTGTAAATAACGCTACTCAAGGTGATATTGAGTATTCAAAAGAAACTATATCAAATGCAAATGGAGATATATGCTCTACAAAGGAAACATGGGTAGATTCAACAACTCACGATAGAAGATTTGATTTAAGAAGCGGTACTTCTTTATTTGAAAGTTTATATTCTACAGATAATGGTACCCAAGTTTCAAAGGTACTAAAAGATGCTAATGGTAATACTACTAGCGGCAGTACTGTGACATTGCCTGCTGAAAAAGTAGCTGATTATTATAAAACTTATGATAATGGATATTTTACAAAAGATCTATTTACTGCTTTAAAGGATAACTACACACAAACTGATTGGAAAGATGAAGGAATTGCATACACCGCAGATGGAAAAACCCTTAAGAAAATTTCTAAAACTGAGGAATCAGCTGAAGGTAATACTTCCGCAAATATTACCAATGTAAATACAATAAATTATATTTATTTAGATGAAAATTCCGGACTTCCTATTAAAAGTGAGTCATATGCTCAAAAAAATGGAACAATGAGCTTAGAATATTCATCAACTTTTGAATATAAAACTGTTAATAATGATGGATATATATTTAACACAAGTGGAATGAACTTACAGAACGAAAAACTAGATAGTTTTGAAAAAATCTTATCTGCAGATTTTGGAATAGAATAAATAATAAATCAATAATTCTAGTGTTGCATCTATGTAAATCTCAATTGTTTGCATAAACAGTAATTTAATTATGTGTAAAAAATAAACCTTCATGTAAATAGCTTGAAAGAAGCTCCTTACATGGAGGCCCTTTATATACCTAAAAGTAAGCATAGTACATTTTATAATTTACCATAATCCTACCATCCATAAGTATCATTGAAAATTTATCATAATCAACTTTATTACCATAAACCATCTAGGTCTCTTATAACAATATTATGTTCTTTTTGCACGTATAAGTTTTAATCATTCAAATTCCACTTGATGCTTCTTAAAAAATTCGTAAAAATACCTTACATTGTCCAATTCACCCCAGCTACATACCTCTAAATCTTTCGAGTCCAAGTTATATATTTTTGCATCTAAAGTTCCAAGCATAAATGGTGAATGAGTTGCAATTATGTACTGATTGTTTAAAAATCTTGCTCCATAATTAATCTTCTCAGCTAAGAGTACTTGGTTTTGAGGCGATAATGAAACTTCTGGCTCATCCAAAAGATATAATGCATCTGTCTGAAGCCACTCATCAAATATTTGCAGGCTAGTTTCACCATTTGAGTACTTTTCCTGACCATATTTAATTCTTTCTATCTGTTCTTTCATCTTATAAGAATTCTCTAGTATTTCTAACTGCTCTTTGCTATATCCTTTTTCAGCCTGCTCATAAATATATCCTTTTCTTAATATAGCTTCCTGTTGAACTTTCTTAATTTCATACATTATATCTTCACTTTTAATATAGCGGCTATTTCTAGGAATTCCATACCACATCTGACCTATTTCATTTTCTCCAAATCCGTATCTGCAATCATCTACAAATTCTTTAAAACAAGAATTTCCCTGTACTTGTTCCTTTCCAGTTAACTTCAATTTATTAGCTATAATATTCAACAAAGAAGATTTTCCACAAGCATTATTTCCATAGAATATTGTAATCTTATCAAAAACAAGGCATTTCTCATTTTTACCTGAAAACACATTATGAGGATATATATTAGGATTAGAAAGTACCTTATCACACAATTTGAAAGTATTTATGTAAATCAAACTTTATCATCTCCTTAATTATTAACCCTATCAATTTAAAACTTCTTCTGATAGGGTTTGCTACTCCTTTTTAAATATAGTAATTCAAATTGATATATTATTTATATACTATATATCTACTACTCCTCATTTCAAAATTATAACATGCTCTTAGTATCATTTCATATACTATGTTACAAAAAAGTGCATACTTATATAAAATGGTTAATTATGTTATAAATATATCATAATAATATAAAATTATTTTAATTCAAGAAATGATATAAGACATATTCATAAGGAGGACGTTTAAATGACAAGACAATCTCTATTAGAAAAACGCTATGATAAATTGAGTACAAAAGTAGTTGAATCTTTAAAAAGGCGTCATTTTGATGCGTATTATTGTAAAACCAAAGATGAAGCACTTGAGCAGATTTTAGAGTTAATTCCTCAAGGTCACGTTGTATCCTGGGGTGGTTCTGAAACCTTAAATGAAATTGGTATAAAAGAACTTGTAAAAGAAAAGGGGTATCTAGTTATTGATAGGGACACTGCAAAAAGTCCTGAAGAACGAACAGATCTTATGAGAAAGGCACTTTTATGTGACACTTTCTTAATGAGTAGTAATGCTATAAGTGAAGATGGTCAGCTATTTAACATTGATGGAAATGGCAATCGTGTTGCTGCTATGATTTTTGGGCCAAAGAGTGTCATAGTCGTAGCTGGAATGAATAAAATTGTAAAAAACCTTGATGATGCAGTGCAGAGAGCTAGAACAATTGCCGGGCCAGCAAATATTCAACATTTTCAAGATGCGAAAACCCCATGTTATGCAACAGGCAGTTGTGGAGATTGTTTAAGTCCAGATTGTATTTGTTCATACTTGGTAACAACAAGAGCAAGCAAACCTGCAAATAAGATAAAGGTTATATTAATTGGAGAAGAACTTGGGTTTTAGACTATTTATATAATGCTATGAAAGCTCATAAACTTAATTTCGAGAATGTCGAAAGATTTATCTACATTAAATATTTGATAATCACTATAACTAGAAATTTCTTGTTAAGAATTTTATGTTAAAAATCTATATTTGCACATAAAAAATAACAGGTTCAACAAGATGTAAATGAACTTGTTATTTTTTTGATTGTGACTTAAATCTTTTTGCAAATGTAAAATATTAATTAAATTAATTGAGAAGCACCTATTAAACCAGCATCATCTTCAAATTTTGCTACTTTTATTTTTAAAGTTTGAGGATTATGAACTTTAGGCATTGTTTTTTCCTTTATATTACTAATTATTTGTGGATTATGAATAACAACAGAGCCTCCTATTATAAAAATGTCTGGATCGACTACTGCACATATATTAGCGATGCCTTTAGCTATATTTTCACAAAAATTTTCTATGATTTGTACAGCTAATTTATCTTTTAAATAATATAAATTAAAAACATCTTTTGTATTTAAATTCTCATTTAACTTTTCACTAGCTATTCTTGCAATATTAGTACCGCTGCATTGGCCTTCTAGTCCTCCATAATTTAAACCATTGTGGGAATATTTATCTTCATTAATAATAATATTGTTAATTTCGGCAGCTGCAGAATTAGCTCCACCTATTATTTTATTATTTAGTATATAGGCTCCACCTATTCCAGTTGATATTGTAATAAAAAATACTGATTCATATCCCTTTCCATTTCCATATAAAGCTTCAGCCAATCCAGCAACATTCGCATCATTATTCAGTTTGGTTTTTAGAAATGTTTCTTTTTCAAAGAACTCAACAATATTAAATTCATTCCATCCAATTAAATTTGGAGGATTTAGAATCTTCCCTTTTTTGATATCTAATGGACCTGGACAACCAATTCCAATTCCAAGGAATTCATAATTTTCTTTTTCACTATTAATGAAGTCAACTAATTTACTCAAATTTTTTACACATCCAAGATCTCTTTCATTTTTGAATTTTACCCTTTTAATAATTTTTTCACTTTCATCAAAGATGGCAACTCTTAATTGTGTTCCTCCAATATCTATTCCTATTTTATTCATTTTATTTACCTCCTTGTTTTGATAATATCGTAAAATAATAATACATAAGTAACATAGTCTGCATCCAGTTAATTTCATAAGTTCAATGCTGAAATTAAGTGGATGCAGACTATTTATACTAAAAATTATTTGGAATGTTTTATTTTTTCTGCCTTTTATTTGTTGTAATATTTTACTTTGTCTTCATCATTAAATAAACTTATTTTATGATAAATAACTTCCTTCATAGCTTCTATACATGGTGGATAAATAGCATTTGGTTCACGAGCACCTAAATCTTCTGTTAATATTTCACGACATTTCTTATAAAATGCATCTTTAATGTCACTAGAAATATTTATTTTAGATATTCCTAATTTTACAGACTCTGCGATTTCATCATCTGAATTAGCTGATCCTCCATGCAATACTAATGGAATTTCTACAATTCCTCTTATAGTTTTTAATAAATCTAATTTTAATTTCGGTTTCATATCCTTTGGATAAATTCCATGAGATGTTCCAATAGCAATTGCTAATGTATCTACTCCAGTTCTATCAACAAACTCTTTTGCTTTCTCTGGATCTGTAAAAATTATTTCATCAGCTCCATATTCTCCTCCATTACCTGTTGTTCCTATAGTTCCAAGCTCTGCTTCAACTGAAACATCAAGTGGATGTGCTACTTCAACTACTTTTTTTGTGATTGCAATATTTTCTTCAAATGATAAATGTGAAGCATCAATCATTACTGATGTGAAGCCACATCTTATCGCTCTAAGAACTTGTTCAAAAGTTCCACCATGATCTAGATGAATAACCACTGGTATCTCTGATTTAAAGGCCTCTTCTTTTACGCTTGCTATAAAACTATCTTCTACAAATGATAATTCATCTGGATGTATTGCAATAATTACTGGAGCCTGCTTTTCTTTAGCTGCCTCCATGACACCTTTTAAAATCATACAGCTGCTTGTATTAAAGGCTGGTACAGCAAATTTATTTTCTTGTGCTACTGATAATAACTCTTTCATATTGATTAACATAATATCATTCTCCTTTTTATCTCAATTTTTTATTTTAAATATTTATTATTTAAATATTTTTGATATTAATTTTTATTATTTGATCCTGACATCTTAATATAATCTCTTACAATAGTAATACTGTCCCGTTCAACTTGATGCATTAAAACGTAATAATTAATATCTGCTCTTTCTTTTAATATTGCTGTAATAGCTTCAACATTTGCATTCATAAAATCACAGCCGACATTTATTTTATTAATGCCATATTTAACTGCCTTTAAAATATTCTCTCTTCCAGAACCTGAACCTCCATGAAGTACTAATGGCATTTTAGTTAATTTCTTAATAGTCTTTAATCTTTCAAAATCAAATTCTGGAACCATTCCATATGGGTAATTCCCATGTGACGTACCAATTGATATTGCTAGTGCATCAATTCCAGTTTCTTTTGCAAATTTTAATGCTTCATCTGGATTCGTATACATATGGTCGTCTGTAAATGCACCGCCTTCTGTTCCCCCTAAACATCCAATTTCACCTTCAACACTCACCCCCTTTGGATGTGCATAATTTACCACTTCCTTTGTCATATCAATATTTCCTTGTAAACCAAAACGTGAAGCATCTACCATTACAGAAGAGAAACCATCATCTATTGCTTTTTTTATAAATAAAACTTCCTGCCCATGATCAAAATTAAGTGCCACCTTTATAGAGGTTCTACTAGCTAAAGTCTTTACAATTGGAGTTATTAGTTCACTATCACAATGATCAATTAAGTGCTCTTGAACCAAATTAATTATTATAGGCGCATTTTCTAGTTCTGCTGCTTTAATTACTGCCCTTGCAGTTTCTAAATTGAAACAATTAATAGCCATGACTGCATAATTTCCTTCATTTGCCTTTTTTAACATTTCTGTCATTGAAACATACATAAAACTTTCTCCTATCTATTATGCAAATTTTTATTTTATTTCTAGACCTGATAAATCTACCTCTTCTTCCTCCTCTTCTTCAATCAATTGTTCTTTTGAATCTTTTTTTAGAATTACAAGTAAAATTGCTGTAATAACAGAACCAACGCCTAAAGCAATTAAAAAGCCTAGAGGATTTTGCATAGCTGGTACAATAAACATTCCTCCTGAAGGAACTGGAGAGCCAACATTTAATAACATAATTAACATTCCTCCAATCGATGCACCAAAGGAGCAGGAGAATATTACACGAAGTGGATCAACAGCTGCAATTGGAATAACACCTTCAGTAATCATACATATTCCCATTGGAAAAGCAATTTTTATATTGTCAGCTTCACTTTTAGAATATCTAGCCCTTCTTATTAACCAAGATAATGTAACACCAAAAGGAGGAATCATAGATGCACAAATCTTAATAGCTTCTGGTCCATAAACACCTTGTAGTAGCAATCCATCAGCAAAAAGAGAAGCAACTTTATTAACAGGACCTCCAAAATCAAATGCTGCCATAGCACCCATAATTAGTCCAAATATTGCTTTTGAACCGCCCTGCATATTATTAAGCATAGAAGTAAGAGAAGCTGAGATTGATGCTATTGGTCTTCCAATAACGAAGAACATTATCAATCCAATGACTACTGAAGATATTAATGGAATTATCATCATTGGAAGTAAACCTTGAGCCCATTTAGGTACTTTAAGATTATTCTTTAAAAAAACTACAAAATAACCTGAAAGATATCCACCAAGCATTCCTCCGAGGAAACCAGCTCCCATAGCATTTGCTACCATCCCCATTAATAAGCCTGGTGCAATACCAGGTCTGTCTGCAATTGAGTATGCTATAGCAGCGCCCATTACTGCTGGCAATAGCTGCATTCCAAATACACCCAATGTAACCGCTGCCTGCCAAATACTGTAAGAAGCTTTGTAATCAGAAATTAATGATGGATTTCCCCCTGCCAAATTACCAATAGCAATTAGTAAACCAGCAGCCACAACTAGTGGAAGCATGTATGATATTCCTGTCATTGCGTGCTTTTTTAATTCTAATTTTTTTAACATAATAAGTTCTCCCCTCATATTTAAATTTTTTACAAACCTAGCTCTTGTTGAATCTTGTTAATAAGTGCTTTTGGAGATTTAATTACAATATCTGTTGAAACATCAATAACCTTCTTGTCTTTAAACCTTTCTCTGCCACCTACCTTAATGTCAGCGGCAATAATTACCACATCTGCATCCTTAATTTCTTTAAGACTAAGTTCATCTTCTGTTCCAATTGTTCCTTGAGTCTCAATGTGAATTTCATGATTTAATGCTTTTGCTGCACGTACTAATTTTTCTTTTGCTATATAAGTATGTGCAATTCCAGATGTACAAGCTGCTATTCCTACAATTTTCATATACGTTTCTCCTTTCGCATTTTTATTATTTATATAAATATAGATGGTTAATAAGCAATATATCAAATGATTATCTTATTAAATTTCCTCTGTTCTTGTAAATATCTCATATACTTCTTCTGGAGTTTTAGCCTTTAATAAAGCTTCACATACTTCATCATCTCCTAATTTTGCTGCTACTTTTGAAAGTAATCTGACATGAACACTATTTTTATCAGATTCTGTTACTGCAAATAAAATAATGAAATGCACTGGATTATCATCTAAGCTCTCCCATTTAATATCAGCTCTTGTTTTTCCAAAAGCTATTGATGTTTTATCAACAAATTTAGATTTTCCGTGAGGAATCGCAATTTGATTTCCTATACCTGTTGCCCCTAAAGTTTCTCTATAATACACATCTTCCAAAAATGCTTCTTTATTAGAAAGCACTCCCGTATCATATAACAATTCTGTAAGTTCTTTTAAGGCTTCATCTTTTGTTGTTGCAGCCATATCTAATTTTATTGTTTCTTTTTGTATTACTTTTGCTAAATCTACTTCCATTTTCATACCACCTTCATTATTTAGTTTAAAGTATTGCTTTACATCCTTTTCCTTCTTACATTTCATCAAATAATTAGCGTAATTTTCTTTGATATTGAAATTTATTATTTCTTTTAATAAATGAGTCATTACTTCAATATTTTCCATAGCAATATAAAATGTTAATTGTTTCTCATTATTTTCTATATCATTCATCGAAAGTCCAAGTATGCATTCTTTTTTGCAAAATCCTATTTGTAGTATCAAATTCTTGTTAAAATCTATTTTATCAAAGGTAATATTTTTCTTGAATTTTTTACAAATTTCTTTCTTGACCCCATTTTCTGTTTTATTAAAATAGATTAATTCTTCCCATAGACATTCTCCAATAAATTTAGTTGTAATCGGTATCTTCAGATTCTTGTTTTCATTATTAAGTAAAAAATCAGATATATTTTTAACATCACATTCATTCAAAAAAGTTGATACCAATAAATATGACTTACATTTTAAATCCAATGGAACTGTTGAAATTATAAAATCAATGTCATCAAGATTTCTATTAATAATTCCACTTGCAGAAATACTTTCTATAATTTCAAATTCTGGAAAATACCTATTAAGTTTTGTACTTAACAATTGAGATGTTCCATAACCACTATGGCAAACAACTAAAACTCGTCTCTTCGTGAAAGAATTCTCTAATCCTAACTGATAATATAATGTTAAGTATCCAATTTCATCTATAGGAATTATTTTTTGTTTTAATTCATAAGATACCATAAGACTAGCAACTCTACATATATTTAAAAGAACAGGATATTGTTCTTTTATTTGATTAATAAGCGGATTTGATATTTGAATATCATATTCCATACGATTTAACATTGGACGTATATGAAGTAATAATTTATCCATTATACCTTGATCTCTAGTAATGCTTACTTGCAAAATTTCTTCTATACATTGGATCATTTTATCTCTAAATGTTATTGCTATATAATCTAATTTATTTATTACTTTATTTTCATTTTCCGTTTCTTCTTTAATCAATCCAAATGATACAAAATATTGATATAAATAATAAACTTCTGCCTCATCTAATTTCATTCCAAAATCTCTATTAATACTACTAATACATAAAACTGCTTCTTCATACTCTTTTCCTAATTTAAAGTTTTCTCCTTTTTCCTTTTTGTATATTGGCCTTCCTTTTATCCCCCTTATCATTGAAATTAAAATATGCGTAAGTAAATTAATATAATATGGTTCATCAATTCTGCAGTTATATTTTTTCTCTAAATCAAGTAAAAGCTTATTTACATATATTATCTTGTCTTTTTCAAATAGCTCAGATAATCCATTTAAAGTAACTACATCTAAACGTGTTGCTAATTCTTCAATAGTCCTTTCATTTCTTTCTCCATTTGAATATTCAAATAATAAAGATGCAATAGCTCTACGGATATTGACTTCTAATCCCTTTATTTGAGTTCCCTCTACTGTTTTTTCTAATTTTAACTTAAATGAAGAAAGCCATTTTTCTATATACTTAAAGTCATTAACTATACTTGTCTTACTAACGTAATACTTATCTGAAAGTTTTTGAATTGAAGTGCTATTATGTGAATCAATAAGCATATACTTAATAATCTCAATTCTTCGATTATTAATCGAAATCTTTTCATTTTTACTTTCTTGTAATTGAAGAATATTGTGTAGGATTAGTTTTGCATTCATAACATCTTTTATCATTATTCCAATACTACGTTTTTTATCTAATTCAACATTATATTTACTTAAATAGTCTTCAATTACTACTAAATCTTTCTTTAAAGTTTTATCAGACACATTCAAGAATTCTGTATAATATTTAATAGGTTTATATTGTTTCTCTTCTAATAACAAGTTTAGAAATTCAATTTGCCTTACATTTAGTTTATACATTCTTTTGCCTCCTCCATTTTTCTTTTCTGTGTCTTCTATATGTATACGATACCATTTGTTTTAATGTTGTAAAATAACAAATAAGTTCCCTTTAAAACGGAATTTATGTATCATTCAACTTTAATCCATTAAAAATAGCAAGACACTAGAGTTCTTTAAACTAAATTATACCTAATTAGTATTTCTTTATGACCAGATTATAATAACTAATTTTTATTTTTTAATTTACATAATCGATAACTATTAATCGTAATAAATATCTCTTATGTTATAACAATACATTTACATTATCCACTAGATTTATAGAAGAATATAACACAACTAGAAATTAGTATGCAACACTTCTTTTATTTAATATGGAAACACCAGTTACATAACAAAATAGCCTTCTATGATTTTTTATATTTTATCATAAAAGACTATTGCAATAATCTGTAAGGTTATTCTATCAAATTTCTAATAAAATTATAATCATTTTCCAATAACTTTTTCAGCTAATCGTAATCTAGGTGCCTCTTGAACTGGCGAAATTACAATTGCATTGAATTTTTCATCTTCTGCAACTGGAACAAAATGGCCTTTTCCTTGAGTAATTTCCAACTCTGTTCCTGCTGGAATACGTACAATTTGCATGGTTTCCATTACAGGCTCTCCATTATTAATATCAACAAATAGCATTAATGCTGTTCCCTGAAAAAAATAAAATAGTTCTTTATCTTCATGATATTCAATTAAATCAAACTCTGGTGTATGATGCCAGCCCTGCAACAAGCCTGCCATAATATTATTAGTTTTAAAATTGCTAACTAATGGTAATCCTACCCATTCAAAGAAATTTTCTTTATATATATTATGATTTTCTTTAAATGAGAATCTCACTCCATTTATTACTACATCTTTTAAATCTTTTATCTCTATTTCCATGTTCTCTCTCCTTTGTTTTATAATTTTAGCTCATATTTATCTGGCATTTATGTTATTCATTCTTCATCTCCTTTACTTTTCTGTGATATTTACATGTATACGATAACACACCTTTTGATGTTGTGAAATAACAAATAAGTTCCTCTTAAAATGGAATTTATGTATCTTTTCCACATGCTAATATGAATAATGATAGTACTCGGAAGATTGGATTGTCTAAAATAATACAATCAAATACCGCTGAAGCAATACTCCTAGTTAATAATTGATATAATGTTAATAATGCTCCTTAAAGTGTTTACATGTAAAAAAACAGCCACAAGAGTAAGTTAAATTAAATTACTGGAACTTGAACGAAAAAGACTGATTACATGAATTTTTTGTAATCAGTCTTTATTTATTATATTAGTTTTACTTATCTTACTTTTGCAATTGCCACTGCTGATTATAACCACCATTACTACTCCACTGTAGCACATTGGCACCATCTGCCACTGAATCGTTATCAACATCCAATAATTTATTGCTATTGACATTTACCAGATTATAATATCCGTTTCCTGCATCTATAATATTCCATCTCTGATTGTTTTGTCCATTATCACTCCATTGTATAACATCAGCACCATTTGCTGTTGAACTATTGTAAACATCCAACACTTTTCCACTATTAACATTTGTAACCTTATAACCGTTGTTCATATTTGTAATAGCCCACTTCTGATTATTCTCACCATTATCACTCCACTGTATAACATCAGCACCATCTGCTGTTGAATTATTGTAAACATCTAGTGCTTTTCCACTGTTTCGATTAATTAACTTGTATGTCCCATCAGATACACTGCTGCCAGTTCCCGAAGTAATGTATATACGATATCCAGAGCTGCTATTGCAGCCTGTTAATGGTACTGTAATCTGTCCGTTAACTACAGAATAATTAGAGGTTAAAACTGTAGATGGTCCAGAAGATACTGTATCTTTGCTTACCCAATCGATTTTCTCCACCTTTACAGATGCTGTTGAGCCTATAAAGGATGGAATGTTTTTAAATGTTGTGTTTATTGTACCATCATTTGGCCCGCCAAAAATAAAACTGATATACTTATTGTTTGAATCAACACACGCAGCTCCATCTACTAAATTACTGTCATCATTTGGTGGTGTTACGCTGACCATTTTTCCTGTCATGTCTCCATACCATTTATAGAAATACCAGCCTGCACCCTTTTGAGTGTCGGTAGCTAAAAGACTTCCCAATCTGCCTGGCGCAGGAACAAACCACCATGATATGCATGCACTATCTACTTTATAACGCTCGAATTTTCCTATATAGCGTGCTGATGATCCAGGCTGTCCTTCAAGGTTATGATTAGAATCACAATATTCATTTATACTGATTGGCAATTGGCTTATTCCAAGAGAAGTTTCCAATTGACTATAGTCTCTTAAATGTGATGATACTCCCTCAATCCCACTGAGTTCATGCCAGCTCATTATATCAGGAATACAGTTGTTTGCTTTGCAGAAACTCAAAAAGTTACTTATAGTAGTGCGATTATAATAGCTATAGCAAGGACCTACGATTTTAGCACTAGGATCATTTGCACGAATAACATTGTAAGTCTGCTTCCACATATCATTGAAAGTTCCATTGGCAGAATTCCAAGTACCATCAGGTTCATTCCATATTTCATAACCATAATAATTATTACGGCCAGATGCTTTCTTGTCATTGATAAATGAAGTCACCTGATTAAGCCAACTTGTCATACCTGGCCACTGATATGGCCAGCCTGGAAGCATATCTGCCAAATCAATCGATACTTTGGCACTTGGAATTGAGGCAAGCCTATCCGAAACAGGTATTGCAGCTCCAAAGGCATGTTGGTTGCCAGAGGCTCCTCTAGCTGGATTTCTCATTACATATGGTTTAAGCGGAGCCACAAGACCACTTACATCTGCTGGTTTATTTTCAGTGATTCCGTAAAGGGAACCACTTGCACAATGTGTTACATCTCTAAGCACATTTGTGCAGTCTACAGTCATGGTATCAGCCGCCCAAGCAGTTGTTTCTAGGCCTTGAGTCATTGCTCCCAAAACGCATAGACTTAAAATTGTTGCTAAAATTTTTTTCATACACCTAAAACCTCCTCAAAATTTCTCATTTTTACCCAGTTATAAAATTTAATCAATTATGAAATAATACTGAATTTTTTTTATCTAAAAATTCACCTCCTTTCGTTTCAGCTTTTTCTTTAGTATTTTAGTTATAAAAAGAAAAGAATTCATTTCACTTTAAATATGACTATTCATTTATTTCTTTTACATAGTATATTGCTGAAGTAAAGTCTCCTCCATCCTGGCAAAGTTCTTCTTTTTTCACAGGTATGCCAGCAAACATAAGCTCATCCCCAAAAAACATTTCCTTTTTATTGTCATTTATATAGTATTTTTTATTTGCATTAAGACCTTGAAGTTTAATTCTCTTAAAACCATCATTAGCAATATTTAATACCTTGTAATATCCAACTAGGACTTCGCTTCTATCTTCTGATACAATCATCCAAGAATTCACATTGCCTTCAAACGGGCTTAACAATCTATAAAAAGTTCCTTTTTGAATTAGTTCTCTTTTTTCCTTCATAAATTTAACTTGTTCTCTTATAATTTCTTTGTCTTCTTTTGATAAAGTATTTAAATCTAACTCATATCCAAATGCTCCAAAATAAGCTACATTAGCCCTTGTTTCTAAAGGTGTTGTTCTAAACACTTGTTGATTTGGCACTTCAGATACATGTGCTCCAATACTACTTATTGGGTAAACATATGAGGTTCCATACTGTATCTTCATTCTTTCTACTGCATCTGTATTATCACTTGTCCAACATTGAGGTGCATAGTACAACAT